>NZ_JBECOT010000067.1:0-18977 GCF_040104395.1 Pseudoalteromonas sp. BZA4 | reverse complement strand
TTAACGAGGGCTTGATTATAGTGAGACCAGTTTGTGATTTTGCTCATTGTTGTTGCACAGGCTAGTAGGATATAGATGATCTGATCACAGGCTGGCAAGATAGTTCAAACTTTTAGGAAACAACGCCCTGAAATAATTGAATTTAGTAACTTTATTTTAATTAGTACGACTATAGATAAGCGTGAAATAAAGCGTTTAAACCCTGAAGAAAATGCTTATCATATTGCTCTAGGTATGTGTATGGAATCGTTATATGAATTGCTCTTCGAAAAACAGCAGCATGAAAAGAAAACACATATTGTAGTAGAGTGCCGCGGAAACAAAGAAGATAAAGAGTTAGAACTTGAGTTTCGGCGAGTTTGTGATGGGAATAATAAATTTAAAAGAAAACTACCTTTCGAAATCATTTTTTCAGATAAAAAAGTGATGTCATCAGGTTTGCAACTTGCAGATTTGGTTGCGCGTCCTATTGGCCTAAATCTACTAAAACCTGAACAACCTAATAGAGCTTTTAATATTTTAAAGAAAAAATTTTTCTGTAGCGGTGGCAGAAACTGTTTAGGGGAAGGTTATGAAGATTTTGGAATGAAGATTTATCCCTACCCAAAAAGCGAAAAACCCCGATGATTCCATCGAGGTTAAAACGCCGACCGAGATAGCTCAATCCATTTAATAGTGATTATGGTAAAATAATGCAACATCGTCAAGAGTTATAAATATTCCTAAAGTATTTTTGAAATATTTATATTAACTCAAATTATTTACCTTATTTGCAGTTTATAGGGCTTTATAGCCACTTCTTATTTTTAAAGTAAATGCCAATCCCAACGGTTAGCACCACCAAGAAAATAATAAATAAGCTAAATGCGTAAGGGCTTTCAGTGCCCGGAATACCGCCTACGTTTACACCTAGTAAGCCAGTTAAAAAGCCAAGTGGTAAAAACAGTGCAGCAACTACCGACATCACATACATGCGTTGGTTTAGTTGCTCAGATACTTGGCTTGTTATTGCTTGTTGAATAATTTGCGCGCGTTCAATTGAGCTATCTAGCTCTTCTAAATAACGGATTAACATATTGGTTGTTTCGTTTAAGCGTGCTTTATCGTCTTCATCTAACCACTTATATTTGTTGTTTAACAAAGTAATAAGCGCTTCTTTTTGTGGCCTTAAATAACGTTTTAACGCGATTGTTTGGCGGCGAATTTGCGCTAATGATTGATGATCAAAGCCTTTGTTTGGCTCGTCAATTTCATCTTCAAAACCATCGAGTGTGTCATCTAAACTGTCGATAACAGCTTGCATACGCGATGTTAAGTTTTGCGCCAATTGGCAAACTAACTCAGAGATTGAGCAAGGACCATTGCTGCCATCGAACGATTCAACAACATCCTGCACCGATAATAAACGGCGCTTACGGGTTGTGATCACAATATTTTCGTTAATAAATAAGCGTAACGAGACCATGTCTTCTGGGCTTTGCGCAGGGTTTAGATTAACGCCACGCAAAAACAGCATATTACCATTAGTGACTTTGCTTAAACGCGGACGTGTTTCATCGGCAATAAGGGACTCAAGCTCGTAATCAGTTAATAAATTACTTTGCTCAAGCCAGTCAACGGCTTCAGCTTGACTGTAGTCCATGTGCACCCAAAGTTTTCCGTGTTCGGGTTGCCAATTTTGCAGCTCAGTACTATTTTCAATAGCACGTGCGCCGCCTTGTTCGTCTAAAATTAAGACATGAAGTAACCCATTGATCATATTGAACTCTCGTTTTACAAATAGTGGGGTATAGTTGATTATAGTTTAGGCTACGTCAATTAAATCGATTTATCGAGGGGATAAATATATTTCGTTGGTGTTTCTAGCTCTGTAGCGTATAAGACACTTTTTTAAAGAGGGCACATTAATGAGCGCAAAAATTATTGTTGGCTGGCGAGAATGGCTTGGCCTGCCTGAACTGGGAATAGAAAAAATCAAAGCAAAAGTTGATACCGGAGCGAGAACTTCATGTATTCATGCTTTTGACATTGAGGAATTTTCAGAAAATGGCGAAGCATGGGTGAAATTTACTACCCATCCTCTACAAGACGATGTAGAAACAACGGTAGAGTGTCGCGCCAAAGTAGTTGAGCGTAAGTATGTGACCAGTTCAAGCGGTCAGCGTGAGCTACGCTACTTTATTGAAACAAAATTAGTCGCAGGAACCCAAAGCTGGCCTGTAAGGGTGACTTTAAGTAACCGTTCAACAATGAAGTTTAGAATGTTGTTAGGGCGTACAGCAATGGAAAATCGCATAGTCGTTGATCCGGCTTTATCTCATTTATTATAGGAAAAGGACTTATCACACGTTGCTACGTGTATGAGTTTATCAGTTAAGGTTTTTAACTTATGAAACTTGGTATTTTATCTCGCAACCAAAATTTGTATTCAACACGTCGCTTAATTGAAGCCGCAGAGCAGCGTGGCCACGAAGTGAAAGTAATTGATGCACTTCGTTGTTATATGAACATCAATTCAGAGCAGCCAGAAATCCATTACCGTGGTGAAAATTTAAAAGATTTTGATGCTATCGTGCCGCGTATTGGTTCGTCAGTAACTTTCTATGGCTGTGCGGTATTACGTCAGTTTGAAATGATGGGGGTATACCCTGTCAATGAATCTGTGGCGATCACTCGTTCGCGCGACAAGTTACGTTCACTACAGCTACTTTCGCGTAAAGGTGTAGGTATGCCAGTGACAGGCTTTGCAAGTAAACCAGATGATGTAAAAGACTTATTAAGCATGGTGGGTGGCACGCCAGTCGTTATTAAGCTACTTGAAGGTACGCAAGGTATTGGTGTGGTATTAGCTGAAACACGTAAAGCTGCAGAAAGTGTAATTGAAGCGTTTATGGGCTTAAAAGCCAACATCATGGTGCAAGAGTACATTAAAGAAGCGGGCGGTGCTGATATTCGCTGCTTTGTATTAGGCGATAAAGTAATTGCCGCGATGAAGCGTCAAGCGCAAGAAGGTGAATTCCGTTCTAACTTACACCGTGGTGGTAGTGCGACGTTGGTTCGTATTACTCCAGAAGAAAGAAAAACCGCTGTTGCAGCAGCTAAAGCGATGGGTTTAAACGTAGCAGGTGTTGATTTACTTCGCTCTGCACGTGGTCCATTGGTGATGGAGGTTAACTCATCACCTGGTCTTGAAGGTATTGAAGTTGCAACCGGTAAAGACATTGCAGGCATGATTGTCGAGTTTATTGAAAAAACAGCGGCATCAAAGAAAACAGCAACTCGTGGTAAAGGTTAAACCTTTACCCATAGGAAAATAAGCGCTCTATTAAAAGGAAAAGTGCGTGGCTAAGGTTAAGAAAAATACACCGTTTTCAATTTTAGGCGATACGGTGGGTGTTGGCGAACGTAAAACATTTGCGATTGAAGCTGCCAAGCTTTACACCCACTCGCCGTTAAATATTCCAATTGAAGTCGTCAATGGTGTGCAGCAAGGGCCTGTATTAATGGTGTGTGCTGCAATTCACGGTGATGAGCTCAATGGTGTTGAGGTTGTTAGGCAGTTGCTTGCTAAAATCGATCCTGAGCAATTGCGCGGTACTATTATTGCGGTACCGATTGTGAATGTGTTTGGCTTTATTCATAAGTCACGCTACTTACCAGACCGCCGTGACATGAACCGCAGTTTTCCGGGCTCAACGCGTGGCTCGTTAGCTGGGCGAATGGCGAATGCGTTTTTTACTCAAGTGGCAATGCATTGTACGCATATTATTGATTTACACACAGGGGCAATTCACCGAACTAACTTGCCGCAAATTCGCGCTAATTTGAGCGACCCTGCAACAGCAGCCATGGCAAAAGCGTTTGGCACTCCTGCGGTGATTGATGCGTCACTTCGCAATGGTTCATTACGCAGTGAAGCGGCAAATTTAGGAATACCCGTTATTACCTACGAAGCCGGCGAAGCGCTGCGCTTTGATCCAATTGCCATTGCAGCAGGTGTGCAAGGTGTTGACTATGTGATGCGCCATTTAAAAATGGTGCGCGGCAAACGTGCTAAAAAGCTACCAGAGCCGATTATTGCAAGCTCGACCAGTTGGATACGTGCCGAAGTTGACGGTATTGTTCGTGCACAAGTATCACTGGGTGAGCGAGTAATGAAAGGGCAGGTTCTAGCTTATATAAGCAACCCACTTGGTGATGCTGAACTTGAACTACTCGCGCCGCGAAGTGGTATTGTCATTGGTCAGCAAACTATGCCGCTGGTAAACGAGGGGGATGCTGTATTCCATCTTGCTTACTTTGCTCACGCAAATAGCCTAGTTGAACAACAGCTCGAAAACTTTATTGATGAAATAAGTGATATTGAAGACGAGTTAAAAACCGCAGATTTAAATAACTAATACCCTATTCTGTAATTCAAAAAGCCAAACTGCCTGTTTGGCTTTTTTGTACCCACCAGTCCTGACCTATTACTTGACCTTAGAGCAAGTACAAGGTTTATAGTTTTTTACTTACTTAATTTTCGTAAGAATGACTAAAGGATCAAAGATGAAAATATTGCTATTTTATACAGGCTTATTCACGCTTGCTATTTCACTTACGCACGGCTTTTTTACTGAGCAAAGTGTTGTTCACATTGTGTTATTTCACCCTTTAGTCATTCTATTTAGTTTTATATTAATCGCCTATGGAAGCAGAAAAAGATCACCTTTTTAGCAAGTATCTCGTTAACTTTAAGCCGTTACTTTTTTGGGCCTAAAATACGTTTTATGGTTGGCGCTTTAGTCGCTGTTGGTGGGTTCTTTAACACCATCACAGGGCGGGTAACAAATATGTTGTTTGGGTAAATCACTTTGTGACCATCAACATGCTCAAGTACAACATTCATTAAGCCCATTTCGATAATGCGGCCTTCTAAGAAGTTTGCACCGTCAATTACTCTTACCCAAAAGCCAACGCGGCAATCGTTTTGAATAAACATCAACAAGAAGGCTGTTAGGTTACTTAGTAAAGACCAGGCGGCAAAAAGCGCGACACCTAACATGGCAAAAATTGATGAGCCAAGTACTAATAAGCCGCGTAGCTCTATGCCCCAAAAAACCAACACTAAACACAGCATGACAATGGCAAGAATAATATTCAGCAACAACTCCGCACGGTATTCGCGATGCGGATCAGCCTTGCCTTTAATTGCTTTTAACAGCAGATTTTTGGTGGTTTTACGCAGTAATGGATAGAGCAAAACCGCGATAACAGTCACGATTAAATGATATTGCTCGTTAAAGAATTCGACGAAGTTCAAAAGGGTTCCTAAGTTAATATTTTACGTTTTGATTTTAGCTTAACAATACCACTACTTTAAAAGGTATTTTTAACCGTTACTAGCCATTGCACTGAGTCAATATCGTCATCTTGTTTGTTAATTGGTGCGGCAATATCTAGGTGGATAACCGTACCTGCATTGGCACGGCTTGGCGCTAAGCGTAGGCCCACACCCACATTTTGTAGCACGTTACCATTGGCACCATTATCTTTGTCGTTATACCAGGCTCTACCAATATCATAAAACGCGGCACCACCCACTTTAAACAATTGCAGTAAGTCATATTCCCAGTAGTAGCGTTTTTCTAGAGTCACTAAAAAGCTGCGGTCGCCTACTTGGTAGTCAAGCGGGTAACCACGTAGGCCATTTTCACCACCAATAGTGAGTTGTTTATCAGCAGTGAGGTTTTCAGCATATTGTAAGCGTACTTTGGCATACCAGCTTTGCCTTAGTGTGGTATTGAGATAATATTGTAGCTGCGTGCTAGCGAATAGGTTTTCAACATCATCGGTTTCTTCATTCCAGTAGCCATCAAGGTCTGCTTTAAAGCGCCATAACTGGTTATCTCCAGAGTAATGTGCTTTTGATAAAGATAACGAATAAATAGTACGGCTGGCATCGTCGCTAAAATCATCACTCGAATAACCGAGCAAGGCATGGATATTCCAACCGAGGTTTAAATCTTCAGTACGATAGATACTATCGAAGTTTCTAACTTTAACGTAGTGATCTTCAAACCATTGGCCACTAACGTAAGGGTAACTCAGCGTTCTATCTTCAGCGATAGGAAAGCGCGTGAATGGTGTTTCTTTAAAGGTTTCTTCGCGGTTTTCGATGCCAAGCTTAATACGTTGAGTCCAACTATTACCAAGTTGTGATGAATGGCCAAAGTAAGCGCGGTTTAATAAGGTTTTTTGTTCAAACTCACTAACTACATCACCGCGATAGTAAAGTGACTCTCGGCGTTGATCAGAGTAACTTGTAACACCGTAGCTGTACGGCGTATCAATCGAGAAAAAAGGATAGCTTACATCGAGATAATGACGTTTACCGTCATCGTTATCTGAATACTCTAAACGGCCTTGATAACGGCTAGAGAATATATGCGGATCGTCATACACAAACAGGTAACCAGTACGATCAGCATCACGGGTACGACTAAACGACACTCGTTTACCCCAGCCTAAAAAGTTAGATTCTCGAAAGCCAATGCTTGATTCATTCTCACCACCACTGCGGCTAAAGCTTATTTCGGGCAGTAGGGTCCACAGATCGCGTGTAATGACTTTTACATGTACGTTGCCGTCACAATCGAGCTTTGCGTTGATACGCGCATCATATAAGTAGCCTTGTTTACGCAGTAATCGCTCTGACTCTAGCAGTTTACGTGGATTGTAAACATCACCTTCTTCGAACAATAAAACGCTGTGTATTACCTCTGGCTCTGTAGTCATGTGAGCGCGATTGGCAAAGCGGAATAAAAAGTTATTTTCTTCTTCAAGCTCAGTGTTAAATACGTTCAGCTGTTCAAGTTCAATAGAAACTATTTTACGGTTATTAGCGGCATCGGGTAGTGGATTATCAGCATCGAGCTGGCGGCGTAAGTTATTATCTTGTGATTTAAGCGTACGTTGGTTTTGACAATAATTACTATCGTCAGTAAATAACTGCTCTGCATGAACATTGGCTGCTATGCAGACTGGTAATAGTGTTATTAACCTAGCAACAAAGTACGACTGCTTAAATCCCATTTACACCCTTAGTTGAGTATGTCCTATGCAACTACTACATACTAAGCGTGGGAAAATGTCTAGCTTATTATTGTAATTGCGCGACTAAATACTGATGAAGTTGTGGCAATGCAGCACTGGCTTCTATGCCCTCAGCATTGATCCAAATACTTTCACTGTAATGTTCAAAGTTTAGATTAAAACTATGATCTGTAAAGTGAAAGCGTAATTGATGACGATCAGCACCGGCATCAAAGTCGGCAGTTGTTATGGCTGGAGCATGTAAGAAAAGGGTTGCCCAAAGCTCAAAGTCTTCATCGTGTGGAAGCTCACTCGACGTTACAAGAATGATCTCATGCTCGGCATCATAGGTTAGTTCAGTCATAGCAGTCCTAATTGGTGGCAAGATAGTCGCGAATGGTATTTAAAAACGGTGCGCCGTACTTATTGAGTTTAGTGAAACCAACACCCGACACCTTCAAAAACTCACTGTCGTTGGTTGGCATTAACTGCGCCATTTCAGCGAGGGTTTTATCATTGAATACCACATAAGGTGGAACATCATCGGCATCTGCCAACTCTTTACGTAAAGCGCGTAATTTCGCAAATAGCTTTTTATCGTAATTAAACTGAGCGAGTTTATCTTGGTAAACGTGCTTAGCTTGTAAGCGAGGTTCAGCAAGTTGCAGTGCATATTCACTTTTAAGAACTGCACGGGCGGCTTCGGTTAAGCGTAATGACGAACCTTGGGTAATATCTTGGCTTAATAACCCTTGATGGATAAGCTGCCTTAAAATACTTAGCCAAAACTCTACACTGTGCTCTTTACCTATGCCATAGGTGCTTAGCTGGTGGTGATTGTTATCTCGAATGCGGCTAGTGTTTGCACCACGAAGTAACTCAACGATATAGCCAATACCAAAACGTTGCTCAGCACGATACACACACGACAAGGCTTGTTGCGCTACAAGTGTGCCATCAAAGCTAGTAGGTGGGTTTAAGCAAATATCACAGTTACCACAGGTTTCGCGTTTATATTCACTAAAATAATTGAGCAAGATTTGTCTGCGGCATGTTTGTGCTTCGGCGAAGCTTGCCATGGCATTGAAGCGCTGTTCTTCAACACGACGACGTTGCTCGTCTTCAATATCTTCAAAAAAGCGGCGTACGCGGCCTATATCAGCCGGATCAAAATACATAATCGCTTCTGCAGCCAGGCCATCTCGACCTGCACGACCAGTTTCTTGATAGTAAGCCTCGATGCTTTTTGGAATATCGTAATGAACCACAAAACGTACGTTTGGTTTATTAATCCCCATGCCAAAGGCAACGGTCGCAACCACAATTTGAATATCATCACGGGCAAAGCCCGATTGCACAAATTGGCGTTGCTCGTTACTCATTCCCGCATGGTAGGCGGCGGCATTGAACCCGGCGTCTGCAAGTTTTTCGGCTACATCATCAACCCGTTTGCGGCTGGTGCAATAAATAATGCCACTTTGATTTTGCTGCTCTTTTAAATATCGAAGCAGTTGCACCATAGGTTTGAATTTTTCTTCTATGGTGTAACGAATGTTCGGTCTATCGAAGCTACCAGTGTGCACGTAAGGGTGGTTAAGCTGAAGCTGTTCAATAATATCGTAACGAGTTGCTTTATCTGCCGTAGCTGTAAGTGCCATCATGGGCACATGCATAAAGCGTTGCTTTAACTCGTTGAGCCGACAGTAATGCGGCCTAAAGTCATGACCCCAATGCGACACACAGTGAGCTTCATCAATTGCAAAAAGTGCGAGTTTTAGATGACTCAAGCGCTCTAAAAATTCGTGTTGCAGTACTTTTTCTGGTGCAACATATAACAGCTTAATTTGCCCATAGTGCAATTGCTGATAGACAGCTTGCTGCTCTTCAAAAGGCAGGCTGTTGTTGATGTAGGCCGCTTGCACGCCGAGTGCTCTTAGTTGGGCAACTTGGTCTTGCATCAAGGAAATAAGCGGCGAGATAACCACAGTCACACCATCAAGGATCAAAGCAGGTACTTGATAGCATAAAGATTTGCCTCCACCCGTTGGTAGGAGTACAAGCGAGTCTTGTCCGTCTAGCGCTGCGGCTATAATCGCTTCTTGGCCATCACGAAAGTCCTTGTAACCAAACACTTGTTTGAGTACGGCTTGTGGTGATCGAACGGGTGTGTTGGACATTGCGGTATTGGTATTCATCGCCGAGCATTTTAGTGGTTTTTTATGGCGATGTCTGTAGAAATATATCCAAACGACCTCAAGATGCAGAATTCAGCGTTTCACAGGTGCTTAATATCAAGGCGTTACTTTGCAATAATGACAGTCCCTTTTAAGAAGTAAATACATGGGTTTATTTAGCGTGTTTTGGTTGCGTCACTGCTAAGGGGGCGTAAAATAGCGTTTTTAAACTATAAAGCCAAACTTATGCCTACCAACATTGAGCAGCGAAAAGGCGTTATTTTCGCTTGTTTAGCCTTTTTTATGTGGGGTCTTGCGCCCATTTACTTTAAGTTTCTACAGCAGATTTCTGCGTTTGAAATCTTAATGCACCGTGTTATTTGGTCGGTGTTATTTTTACTTCTTATTATTGCTGCTCGTCATCAATGGCAGCGTATTCGCGTTGTACTCGGACAACCTAAATTACTTTTGATGTTGGTAATAACAGCAAGTTTACTTGGCTTTAACTGGGGGTTATTTATTTGGGCTGTGAACAATAATCATATGCTCGATGCCAGTTTAGGTTATTACATCAACCCACTACTAAACGTGTTATTGGGTATGTTGTTTTTAGGTGAGCGACTGCGTAAATGGCAAGGCGTTGCGGTAGGTCTAGCGCTTTGTGGTGTGTTGCTACAGCTTATGAGTTTTGGTTCATTCCCTGTGGTTGCTTTCTCATTAGCAGGATCGTTTGCTATTTATGGTCTACTACGTAAAAAGTTACCAATCGAATCATTGCCAGGGTTATTGCTCGAAGCACTTATTTTATTACCGGTTGCGCTAATTTACTGGTGGTTGATGACGCCATCAGCAAGCTCTGATTTAACTGCAAACGATTGGCACATTAACGTGTTACTCATTAGTGCTGGTGTGGTGACAACCTTACCGTTGTTATGTTTTACCGGTGCAGCAAAGCGCCTGCAATACAGTACGCTTGGCTTTTTTCAATACATTGGCCCAAGCTTAATGTTTATGCTTGCGGTGGCTTTTTATGGTGAGGTATTTGATGCTGAGCGTGTGGTGACGTTTGCGTGTATTTGGAGCGCTTTGGCATTATTCAGTTGGGATTCGTACCGCCAAAGTCGTAAGCAACGTAAGGCGCAATTAGAGGAGGTAACTAAGCCTGTGTAGGCTTAGCTTACTAGTTTATTGCGTCCAGTGTCTTTTGCTTGATAAAGCTTTAAATCGGCCTGTTTTATTAGTTCATCCAAACTATAAACAGGCCCATTATGAAAACCAATCGACAGTGTAAACTTGATATGGTCTTTACTGAACTCAGGACTGTGTTTTTCGACAAATAAGCGGAATTTTTCTAAACGTTGCAGAGATTCTTGCGCGTCTTGATCTGCAAAATAGACTGCAAACTCTTCACCACCAAAGCGGCCTACTAAGTTATCTTTAAAATACTTCGCCATACATTGCGATAGGCCCTTTAATACGTCATCGCCGGCATCATGACCGTAGTTATCGTTAATTGACTTAAAGTGGTCAACATCAATCATGGCTAAAGAGACTGAGGTATCTGACACTTTTGCAGCTTTTAGATGGCTGTTTGCTTCACCAAAGAAATAGCGGCGATTAGGGAGTTTTGTGAGGTAATCAGTGTTTGCTTGTAAACGAATCGTTTTAATGTTTTCAAGCATGTCGACGTTCTGGCTGAGCCGACAATAAAACTCTTCATTGTTGAATGGCTTACGAAGGTAATCGTCTGCGCCAGATTTCAAAAAGCGCGTTGATAAATGCAGAGTATCGAGTGCAGAAATGCCGATTATGGCCTTTTCATCGTTGGAGTATAAACGGCGAATTTCAACACAGAGTTCATCCCCATTCATATTCGGCATTTCATTATCGGTAATGATCACCGATATTTTTGGGTTTTCAGCCAGTACTTTTAAAGCGTCGACACCATCAACCGCTTCGAGTGTTTGGTATTTATGACGGGTTAATAAGTTGTAAATATGGTGGCGCGTTGCCGCTGAATCATCGACTACTAATACTAATATTTGCTCATTACGAGGCAAGCGAGCCAGTTGTTTTTCTAGGTATTGATAGGCTTGTTTATTTTCTTTGGTGATGTAATCAATGATGGGGTGTTTTTCAACGATATTACGTGTTGTTTCGTCAAGGTTGCCAGTCATTACAATGGTCGGGATATCGGCTTCGATGGTGCAAGGAACTGCTTCACCGTTTGGCGCATCAGGCAGAATAAAATCTACTACGGCACAAAAGTAACTGTGCTTGTTAATAAGCTCTTTTGCCTCAGCTAAGCTACCGGCTATGTCGGCTTCATAGCCAACTTTTTGCGCGATGTGCTTTTGCACCTGCGCAATGGTTGGCGTATCTTCAATTATTAATATTCTTCGAGTCAAAGCTTGCCTTGTAATAACTTATTGGCGAAACAAAAGTTATTTCAAGTTTTAACCCTAAAAGGGTAAAAAAGCAAATTGTTATAGGCTGTCTGACTCAGAATAATATTCAACACTTTGTGGTGTTGAGGTCGCAATGCGAGAGCGCCCAAATAATGTGTGAAACTTGGTTTTACAGGTTGTTTGCTTAAGGTATTTTATCCAAGCGCGCTCAATCGGATTGGTCGCTTCAAGATTACCGGTAACAACTTGCACAAATTGAGTTTGAAATTCATTTTGTGGTTCTAGGGTTTTGTTGTATAAACCCTTTAGAACAACACCATGCTGCTCGAGAATGTCGGCTTCTAGCAAAGTGAAGTGACCACTACGACCAAAACCGCGTGGGAAATTTTGATCATCATAGAATTGACGTTGGCTTGCAAATGCCTGACGAAGTGATGAAATGTCATTGCTCATGGCTTTATCCTCATGCCCTAATTTCTTGCTGGAGTATGGATCAAGTTGTCGATTTTATTAAACAAATTATTTTTATCGTAAGGGTAAAAAATGGATATCGATTTATTGAAGACTTTTGTTGAAGTGGTTCGTACACGCCATTTCGGTAAAGCAGCTGAAAATTTATATATTACACAGTCTGCGGTGAGTTTTCGGATCCGACAATTAGAGCAAGGTTTAGGCGTTAACTTATTTATTCGTCAACGAAACAACATACAGTTAACGGCGCCGGGTGAGCGACTACTGCCACACGCACAAATGATCATTACGGGTATGCAGCGCGCAAAAGTTGATGTGGCACTTGCAGATAATATGCATAAGCAAATTAGCTTAGCGGGAACACCTAATATATGGGATGCATTTTTACAGTTTGGTATTACTAATATTGTTTCTGCTATGCCGGGTGTGTCGTTAGTTGCCGAAGTCAAAGCACAGCAAGAGAGTACTCGCTTATTATTGGAACGTACATTAGATTTGGCGGTGTTGTTCGATCCTCCTAAAGTAGATGAACTGGTTGTACAGCGAATTTGTGAGCTACCCATTATTCCTGTGAGCGCCTTTGAAACTGCAAATAGTGAAAACTTTTTCGATAACCAATATGTTTATGTCGACTGGGGGACCACCTTTTCTTTATGGCATGCTCGTGAGTTTAACGGCCACGCTCCTCCTTATTTTAGAACCAGTACAGGTCGTATTGCGCTTGATTTAATTTTGAAATGCGGCGGTAGCGCGTTTATTCCTCAGTTATTAGTTGAAGAGCAGCTTAAATCTGGTGAGCTTTATCATGTTGAAGATGTTGCGCATACCTCGCGCGATGTGTTTGTTGCTTACCACAGAGATAACGAACAAACTCCTTTATTAGAGAAGTTAGTGACCTTATTAACTGAACTACAAATAAAAGCTTAAAATTAATTTAATTTAGCTTTCATAAAAATTTAATGCTTCAACAGCAGGTTACGTTTTTATTTCAAAAATAATTACATTTTATGAAGCTAAATTGACGCTTTTATTTCAATTGTCATCTTTCTGTCATTTTTCGCTGTCACACTGCGCGCATTGAAACACAACATGTGTTTTTGTTGCGATTATTGAGGAAACGACATGAAATTTGCAAAGTCTAGCTTATTCCTAGCTTTATTTGGTGGTTTATCTTTTTCTGCATTAGCTGATGCAGATGTATATGGTAAAGCAAACGTGACTGTTCAATCATCAGATGATGGCGAAGGGTCTTTCACTGAAATTAAAAGCAATAACTCACGTTTTGGCTTAAAAGGTTCAGAAAAAATTTCTGAAGGTTTAGAAGCTGTTTATAAATTTGAGTTTGGTGTAGACGTATCTGACGCTGATTCAAAAGGCGACAATGACGATAACATCACTGCACGTAACCAATACGTGGGTGTTAAAGGTAGCTTTGGTCAAGTTGTTATCGGTCGTAACGATACAGCAATGAAGCAGTCTCAAGGTAAAGTTGATTTATTCAATGACCTTGAAGGTGATATCAAGAACGCATTTAAAGGTGAAAACCGTTTAGGCGACACAATTTCTTATGCTTCTAAAGACTTCAGTGGCTTCAAAGTATTAGCAACTTATGTAGCTGAAGATGATGTAGATGCTGATAACGGTTACTCAGTAGCGTTAACTTACGGCG
Organism: Pseudoalteromonas sp. BZA4; assembly: GCF_040104395.1. Classification (NCBI taxonomy): domain Bacteria; kingdom Pseudomonadati; phylum Pseudomonadota; class Gammaproteobacteria; order Alteromonadales; family Pseudoalteromonadaceae; genus Pseudoalteromonas; species Pseudoalteromonas sp. BZA4. The sequence continues at coordinate 5,181 of NZ_JBECOT010000067.1, read as the reverse complement.
ATGCAAAACTTAAAGAAAGCAAACTTTATGCATCAGTTGCAGCTGACAGCGAAGTAAAAGGCTACGATATTGTTCGTGCAACAGTACAAGGTAAACTAGGTGACTTTAAACTAGGTGCTATGTACCAAACACAAGAAAAAGTGGATGGTAGTGCAGAAGCTGATGGTTACTTAGTAAATGCTGCTTACCAAATGAATAGCAACACGTTCAAAGTACAGTACCAAGTAATTGACTTTGATGAAGGCGATAAGAAAACAGCTATCTCTGCAGGTGTTGATCACAAGCTTAGCAAAAACACCAAAGTATTTGGTTTCTACTCAACGTTTGATACAGACAATCAAGTTGACCAAGACTACCTAGGTGTTGGTATTGAATACAAGTTCTAATCCAACCTTTGGATAACTCCCTAACTTGTCAGCCCAGCTAATTAGCTGGGCTTTTTTGTTCTAGTAGAAAATTTATAAATCAGATAGCGCTTTGATTTGCGATCAAGCCTGTGCGTAGTTTGATTTGCCAGCAAGCCAACGTTGAATCAATTTATCGGTAAGCGCTGGATAGTCGTTCAAAATTTTGAAGGCAATTGGTCTTACATGGTCGAGTGTTTGTTTATCGCGGTTTAAGTCGGCGATTTTAAATTCGGCTAGGCCTGTTTGTTTGGTACCAAGTACTTCACCAGGGCCACGGATTTCGAGATCTCGCTCAGCGATAACAAAGCCATCATTACTTTCACGCAGTACACCTAAGCGCTTTTGAGCCGTCGCTGATAATGGCGCATGATAAAGTAAAACACAGTGTGATGCCGTTGCCCCACGACCAACACGGCCGCGTAGCTGGTGGAGTTGTGCAAGGCCTAACCGCTCAGGGTTTTCAATAATGATAAGGCTGGCATTAGGCACATCAACACCTACTTCAATCACCGTTGTGGCAACGAGTACATGAATATTACCTGCTTTAAACTCACTCATAATAGCTTGTTTTTCGGCGGCTTTCATCCGGCCATGCACTAAGCCAACGTTTAGCTCTGGCAATGCCGCTTTTAATTGCTCTGCGCTATCTTCCGCGGCTTGGCATTGCAGTACTTCAGATTCATCAATCAAGGTGCAAACCCAATACACTTGACGACCTTGCTCTGTACACGCTGTTCTCACACGTTGAATGATTTCGTCTCGACGTGCATCAGGAATAGCCACCGTTGTAATAGGTGTTCTACCGGGTGGTAACTCATCAATCACTGAGGTTTCTAAGTCAGCGTAGGCTGTCATTGCTAGCGTTCGCGGGATAGGTGTTGCTGTCATCACTAATTGATGCGGGTAACAATCACCAAAGCGGCCTTTTTCGCGCAGTGATAAGCGCTGATGAACACCAAAGCGGTGTTGCTCATCAATAATAATTAAAACGAGATTGTTAAACTCAACCTGCTCTTGGAATAATGCGTGGGTGCCAACAATCATTTGTGCTTCCCCAGAGGCGATTTTTTCCAAAGTCGCTGTGCGCTCTTTACCTTTACTTTTGCCACCTAACCAAGCGACTTCAACACCGAGTTGATTAAACCATTGGCTAAAGTTGATACCATGTTGCTCTGATAAAATCTCTGTTGGTGCCATTAGCGCTACTTGATAGCCTTCGCTTATCGCGGTGAGCGCGCTGAGTGCTGCAACTAAGGTTTTACCAGAGCCTACATCGCCTTGTACTAGGCGCATCATCGGAAACGGGTGTTGTAAGTCACCTTTGATTTCTGCCACCACACGACTTTGCGCGTTAGTTGGGCTAAAGGCTAAATTAGCTAAAAACTGTTGCTCAAGTTGGTTATGAGGCTTTAAAGCAACCGCTTTTACCGTTTGCCCTTTTTGGCGCAGCTTTAAAAGGCTTAAGTTTTGCGCAAGCAACTCTTCAAACACTAGCCGTTGCTGGGCAGGGTGCATACCTTGTTCAAGGGCAGTTAAATCAACATCGTTTTGTGGGCGATGTAAGGTCATAAGTGCATCGGCTAAACGCATTCCGGTCGGTTGAAACTGTTCTGGCAGTAACTCTTCGACAGGGTACTTAGTTAATAGTGCAAGTGCTTGATCGCTAAGTGCACGAATAGATAACTGTTTTAGCCCTTCGGTAACAGGGTACACTGGCGTTAGTGTGGTATTAGTTGGTTGCTCAGAAGGGGTATCCGATAAGCTGTATTCCGGGTGTGTCATTTCAAAGCCAACACGACCACGGCGGATCTCACCAAAGCAGCGAATGATTTTACCTGTACTTAAAGCATTTTTTTGAGCTGCGCTAAAGTTAAAAAACCTGAGCGTTAAACGGCCCGTGCCATCATTTACTTGGCAAACCAAAATGCGCCTTTTTCCAAAGGTAATTTGGCTGGTTTCAATGGTGGCTTCAACACTAACATGGCTATGCGGTTGGAGTTCGCAGATTGGGTGAATGCGGGTGCGGTCTTCATAGCGGTGAGGCAAATGAAACAGCATGTCTTGCACCGTATGAATATTTAGCTTAGCAAGGCGCTCGGCCATTTTCGGGCCGACGCCTTTTAATTCTGTAATTGGGTATAACGCTAAGCTAGGATGACTCAAAGGTGACTCAAATTATTAATTAGTAGACTGTTTTTCAGTTTACTTGCACTCGTTAGTGGCTTCAAGCGGTTGCGTGTGTTTTAAAATGTTCCAGAACGTTTCATCAGCAACAATTTCACCACTTTCATCAAGCTCAGGGTACGGTAGCTCTTTTTCACGGCATTGTTCAGCAATGATAGGGTGGCAGCCTTCAAACAAGATACGGTGCTTAATTTTCGCATCAAGCATATCGCGGTTATAAAGTCCGGCTTCTTCACGTTGACGCTGTGCTTCAAATAGAATAAGTGCCGCAGCAACAGATACATTAAGAGATTGCACCATTCCTTGCATTGGGATAATGATATTTTTATCAGCATGAGCGAGGGCGCGTGGTGAAATACCATCACGTTCTTGGCCAACAATAACAGCCGTCGGTTTGGTGTAATCAATTTCACGAAAGTCGACAGCATCGTCGCTGAGATGAGTTGCTAAAATTTGTACTTCAGGATTTTGTGCACGCATCATGGCTACAGCTTCATCGATATTGCGATGCAAGTGAGTTTCTAACCAGTTTTTACTACCACCTGAGGTATTGTTAGTTAACCATTTTTGATTCTCTGGCCATACAGCATGTACGTGATGGCAGCCAGTCGCGTCAGCTGTGCGGGCAATGGCCGATAAATTATGATGCTTATGTACTTCTTCTAAACAAACCGTTAGGTCCGTTTGGCGGCGGTCTAACACGCGCTTAACACGCTCAAAGCGAGTTGTATCCATAGTTGTGTGCTCGTTGACGGATTCTAATTGGCGCTGATTATACCCTAGGGAACAACAGCACGGCTAATTGGGTTTTGTAATGAGATCAGCGTTTCTGTTGACTGAATAGCTTCGATGGCTTGTATTTTGTTAATTAACACATCTTGTAGATGATCAATTGAGCGTGCCATCACTTTGATAAATATACTGTAATTACCTGTGGTGTAATAGGCTTCGACAACCTCTTCTAGTTCTTTTAAATGCAGTAAAGTTTGTGGGTAATCACGTGCATTGTTGAGGTTAATACCAATAAAACAGCAAACATCGTAACCAAGCTGTTTGGCATCAATACTGACTTGGGTGCCTGTAATAATTCCCGCTTGTTTCATCTTTTCGACCCGAACATGAATAGTTCCGGCACTGACTGCAAAGCGTTTAGCGAGTTCTGCATACGCTGTTCGCGCATTTTCCATTAAAGCATTAAGGATGTTTTTATCGAGATTATCGATTTGATAATTTTCCATGGTATTTATTAGTGTTAATTATTGAATCAATAAATTTTATAGCATTATTTTTATGAAAATTTCAATGTTAAGTTCTTTTTATTGCGGGTTATTGAAAATTATCTTTGTTTAGTTGAGGATTGTTTTAACAGGAGGGGCCAAGCAGCTGGTTTCTCTAATTAAGCAAGTAACAATAACTGGGAATGAGGCCAATTATTATGAGTTCACACTACCTGCAGCAACAGCAGCAAATTAGTAAAGTAAAACAGTTTTTTTCAAGCCAATTAGAACAACAATTAGGGTTAGTTGAAGTACAAGCGCCGATCTTGGCAAAAGTAGGCGATGGTATTCAAGATAACTTAAGCGGTACTGAAAATGCTGTATCGGTAGCAGTGAAAACAATTCCGGGTAGCCAATTTGAAGTAGTCCATTCATTAGCTAAGTGGAAACGCAAAACCTTGGCTGATTACGATTTTTCGGTAGGTGAAGGACTTTATACGCACATGAAGGCGCTTCGCCCAGATGAAGAATCTTTAAGCCCAATTCACTCGGTATATGTTGACCAATGGGACTGGGAAAAAGTGATTTGCGAGAGCACTGAACGTACCTTAGACAAGCTAAAAGAAACCGTGACATCACTTTATCAGGCGATTAAAGCAACCGAACGCTTTGTCGCAAGCGAGTTTGATTTAGCGCCGTTTTTGCCAGAGCAAATCACCTTTGTACAAAGTGAACAGCTACGTCAGATGTATCCAGACTTTACTGCGAAACAACGTGAAAAAGCGGTAGCACAAGAGTACGGTGCGGTATTTTTAATTGGTATAGGCGGCACACTTGCAGATGGCAAAATTCATGACGTACGAGCACCGGATTATGACGATTGGTCAACACAAACCTGTAGTAAATTTGCAGGCTTAAACGGTGATATTTTAGTTTGGAACCCTTTGCTTGAAGATGCATTTGAAATCTCTTCAATGGGCATTCGTGTAAGCCCTGATGCATTAGCTACTCAATTAGCGATTACAGGCGACCAAGCTCGGTTAGAGTTTGATTGGCATAAACAGCTACTGGCGAAGAAATTTCCGCAAACAATTGGTGGTGGTATTGGTCAATCACGACTCGCTATGTTGCTGTTACAAAAACAGCATATCGGGCAAGTACAAGTTGGTGTTTGGCCTGAACAGCTAAAACAGCAAGTGGAAGGAATTCTTTAAAGAGTAATGACCCTGGTAAAAAGAGGCTTTAAGCCCAATGCCAGTCAGTTAAGCTGACTGGCATTTCTTTTTTTATGTGGGTACTTTGATGGCTTAGGCTTTATCGCTCTTGGGTATCGCCTATCTTCTCTTCTTGGTGGCAGTTTAAATAGTCTCAGC
>NZ_JBECOT010000066.1:0-19359 GCF_040104395.1 Pseudoalteromonas sp. BZA4 | reverse complement strand
GGGAATGGAGCAGGAATAAAGAAAGAACAAGTATAAACTGGATGTTTAATGTTGAATTAGCTCGTGAAAAACTTCAGAGGGCCTATGGTGCCCTCAACTAGTCAGAACTTGTGTGATGAAGTACTAGTAACAACTGTGTTAGTAGCAACCTTAAGTGGTTGCACAAATATCTACTTTGATAATGGCAGTGCTGCACAAGCCAATAAAGCGCCTGCAACAGAGCAATGGCATCATAACTTTGCCGCAGCGCTTTACGAAGGTTCAAAGCCTGTCGACTTATCTGAGGAGTGTCCTGATTCCGAATGGCAAACCGTTCACACTTATAAGTCGTTCACCAATGGCTTAGCTGAAGTTGCAGTAAACCAAGTTGGGCCTATTTGGTACCCGAAAACAGTTGAAATAAGCTGCGCTCAAGTACCTTATAAGCCAGACTAGTTATTCATAACGCAGCGCATCAATTGGGTTTAAGCGTGCCGCTTTAATAGCAGGCGCTAAGCCAAATACAATACCAATCAATGAAGTAAAGCCAAATGACAGCATAATCGCCCAACCCGGTATGTAGGCATCTGGCATGCTCGGCACTGATAACGAAATCAGTGCCGCAGCACCATAACCAATCGCTAAACCAATTAAACCACCAAACAGTGATAGCACCACCGCTTCAACTAAAAATTGCAGCATAATAAAGCCAGGTGTTGCCCCTAATGCTTTCAAGGTGCCGATCACACGCGTACGTTCTGTTACCGAAACCAGCATGATATTCATCACTCCGATACCACCAACTACCAGGCTGATACCCACTATCCCCGCGGTAATTGCGGTAGCACTTCCGGTAAATTTATCGATATTAGCACGGGCTTTTTCGGCGGTTTCAAATTCAAAGTCGTCATCTTCACCGTCTTTCAGTTTATGTAATTGACGTAAGATACGGCGAATTTTAGCCAGTACTTGCGCTTCGTTAGCATCGTCTTTCAAACGAAACATCATTTGTACATTGGTATCAACACTGCCGCCTTCTAGCGCACTCATGGTACTTATCGGAATATTAATGTAATCGTCTTGGTCAAAACCTAATAAACTACCTTGTTTTTCAGCAACACCAATAATGCGAAACCACTCACCACCGAGTTTGATATATTCACCTACAGGGTTTTCAGGCAGGTTAAGCTTTTCGATAATTGAAGGACCAATAAACGCCACTCGACGGCGCTTTTCATCATCTTCTGCGCGAATAAACCGCCCGAGTTCTGGGTAGGTGCGATAAGCTTTTTGGTAGTCTTGCTCGGTGCCCATTACCCGTGAAGCATGACTTTTATTGCCATACTCTGCTGCACCAGAAAAGCGCCAAGTAAACATTAGCGCAGTAAAGGTTTCGGCTTCTTTTACGCGTGCTTTTAGAGTTAAAAAGTCGCTGTAGGTTAACTTTGCTTGTTGACCTACCATTTCTTTTTCTACGCTAGTGTAAGGTTTTATATTGGTGACATCGGGAGACATATCAGCAAGCTGATCATTAATTTGCTTGGTAAACCCTTGCATCACTGCCACCACGGTCACAACCGCTGCAACACCAATAATAATGCCTAAGCAGGTAAGGGCACTGCGCATCGCATTGGCTTTAATTGCCATCAGTGCGGCTTTTGTACCTTCCATTACAGCGATAGCAGATTTAAACATGTTGTCTTGTTCCTTCGCCTTTACGGGTATCACTAACAACCTTGCCATCAACTAAGCGAATAACACGTTGGCAGTGATCAGCAATATCTTGTTCATGAGTAACCAAAATAATGGTGTGCCCTTCGTTATGAAGCTCATCAAACAGCGCCATGATTTCAGTGGTGGTTTTACTATCTAAGTTACCGGTAGGCTCATCACCAAGTAGAATGTGGGGCTTAGTAACCAGTGCGCGAGCTATAGCGACACGTTGACGTTGGCCACCAGAAAGCTGGCTCGAAAGGTGATTTACCTTATCGCCAAGACCAACCCGTTGTAATGATTCGAGCGCTTGTTGCTTTCGCTCTTTGGCAGAAATAAATCGATACACTAAAGGCTGCATAACATTTTCAAGGGCGGATGCTCGTGGTAATAAGTTAAAGCTTTGAAAAATAAAGCCAACACTTTCATTACGCTGATGAGCAAGCTCCGTTTCGGTCATGCGCTTTACTAACTTATCTTTTAAATAGTAATCACCACTGGTGGGAGTATCTAAACAGCCAAGCAAGTTCATCAGGGTTGATTTACCTGAGCCTGAAGGGCCAATGATGGCAACATACTCATTTTGCGCAATTTCAATATTAATATCATCAAGGGCTTTGAAAACTTGTTCGCCCATTTTGTATTGTTTATTGATATTACTGAGTTTGATCACCGCAGACATTAGTTAGCACCTTTTTCAGGGCTGTTTTTAACGGTTACCGTATCACCCTCTTTTAGTGAGCTAAGTGGTCTAGCTGGGCCTATAACAATACGATCTCCTTTAACAACACCGCTGGTTAGTGCTTGCTCTATATCTGAAGAAATACCTACCGTTACCGCTGTTTTAGTTACTGTATTATCTGCATTAAGCTTCCAGACAAAGTAGCTATCATCCTCTTTTTGAATAGCTTCAATAGGCAGTTTTAAGCCATTTTCGGCAATGCTTGTGGCGATTTCTGCGCGGCAGCTCATTCCGGCATAAAGCTGGCGGTCAGTAGCATCAAGCAGTACTTTGACTTTAAATGATAAGCCCTGAGAACCGGCTTGATTCTTTGCTGATGTGCCAATGTTTATTACTTTGCCAGTGAAAGGTTGATTTGGGTAAGCGGCGGCATAAATATCTGCATGTTGGTCTAATTTGATACCGGCAATATCGGTCTCATCCACTCGAAGCTCGGCTAATATTGCGCTGGGGTCTGCTACTAACATCAGGTCTGAGCCAATAATGTTAGTTGTTCCCGCAATAACGGTTTCACCTTCTTTAATATTGACCGAAGCAAGTAGGCCACTCATTGGAGCGCGAAACACGCTTTTATTTAAACGGTCTTCAGCAATCAATAACGATGCTTGGGCTTGGTTGTACGCTTCACGTTTTGCTTCAATATCTATTTTTGCTAAATCGCGGGCATTTTGTAGGTTTTCATATACCTCTTGGCCAGCAAGGCCCACTTCATAAAGCTCTTTCTGGCGGCTTAGTTGACGCTCGATATTTTTCAATCGGGTTTCGCTATGCTTAATATCGATTTCGGTCGCGCGAAGCACGGCCTTGTTGCGTGCAACTTCAGATTCAAACGCGGTCGTATCTAGGCGCATAAGAATATCGCCCTCAGTGACACTTTCACCTTCCTCTACAAACACTTTCGCTACACGGCCTGTCACTTCTGAGCGCAGTTGCACTTGGGTGTTAAAGACTAGGTTGCCAGAGGCTAAAATTGAATCGGCAATATTGCCTTGTTCAACTTCTGCAATATGCATTTCTGGCGCTTCTTTATTGCCTGTGACTTGTTTTGATACTAGTAAAGCGACAAATGCCGTAACAGCGAGGCCAATAATAATGGCTTTTTTCATGTTACTTCCTTGGTAGTTAAGAGCGGCATATTGCCGCTCAAAGCAGAATTAAACGAGCGCGATTACAGTCCAAATACCGTAAATAACAATACTTGGTAGAGCTGCAAACAGTAGCGCTTTATTGAAAGTGAAATTAGTCCAGCTCTTTAAACCGATAGCTGCGATGAAAATACCCCAAATAGAAAAGATATTGAGACTTTCAAGTAAGGTGTAAAATGGGTGGCCAATTTCTAAACCAATTAAAAGTTGGTTAATCGAAGCATAGTTAAATAACGTCTGTGAGATTTGGTCGGTACTCGCAGTTAATACTAAGATGAGTAAACCAAGACTTGAGATAATCATTGGCATCATGGTCCACACACCAAAGCCATACCACGCACCATAACCGTAGTTAGCTTCTGGATCTTGCTTAGATACAAATAGGTAGTAGCCTGCCATTAGAGCATTAATAACAGCCAAACCAATGATGCCACCAAATATAGCAAACCACACTTGCATATCTATGGTTTGCTCCATGCTTTGGCGAATCATTTTTTGTTCTGCAATGGTGGCATCAACACTGGCTGCAGCCACTTGTTGATCGATTAAAAACTGCGGGTCAGCTTTATTGTAAAAAGCAAACATGCTGGCAGCGAGGATGCCGGCAAGTAAAATAAAGGCAACAAAAGACCAACCTTTTGCTTCTTTTAAGCCATTAAAGGCTTTGCTCGGGCTGATAAAAATATCAACCAATGCGGTCATGACATTTGATGATTTCATTATTTATTCCTTGTTTTATAACATTTGTTTTTAGGTACTAAAATATCCTGTTTAGTAACAAATTAGCAATTTGTTTTGTAACTGTATGTTAACAGCTGTGATTAGTAAATCTGTGATATGGTTAAAAGATTAATTTGAGTCGAATTTATTAGGAATAGTAGGTCGTTATGGTGAATAGCAATGGTCATTGTATTGATGAGTTGGTATTAGGGTTCTGGCGCTTGCTAGATTGGCAGATAACGCCACAGCAATGCTTAAGTTTTTTAGAAAATGCAATCGATATGGGAGTTTCACATACTGATCATGCTGACATCTACGGTGAATACGGTTGTGAAGCCGAATTTGGTAAAGCACTTAAACTAAAACCAAGTATTCGTGATGAAATCAAAATAATCACTAAATGTGGTATCAAGCCTGCGTTTGCAAGCCTAGGATTGCAAGGCAAAGCAAACCATTATGATTCAAGTGCCGCGCATATAATTGCCTCAGCACAGCAGTCACTTAAAAACTTCAATACTGATCGTTTAGATGTATTACTTATCCATCGCCCTGATTACTTAATGAATGCCGATGAAATGGCACAAGCATTTAATACCCTAAAAGCAAATGGTGACGTGATTGATTTTGGTGTATCTAATTTTACCCCATCGCAATTTAGCTTGTTGCAGTCGCGTTTAGACTTTGAGCTTGTGACTAATCAAATTGAGTTTTCACCTTACGAAATGAAAGCCCTTGATGATGGTAGCTTAGACCAATGCCAATTGCTCGATATCAAACCTATGCTTTGGTCGCCATTAGCTGGGGGTCGTATATTCTCAAGTGATGATGAAAAAGCGGTGTGTTTACGTACAGTGTTGGAGCAGGTTGGTGCTGAAATTGGCGCCACAGCCATTGATCAAGTTGTTTATGCTTGGCTGTTAATGCACCCAAGTGCACCGTCTGTGGTACTTGGTACGGGTAATATTGAGCGTGTTAAATCAGCGGTTGACGCTAAGCAGCTTACAATGAACCGTGAACAATGGTATCGCATTTGGCAAGGCTCAACCGGGCATAGTGTGCCTTAATATATAGCCCAAAACGAGAAAAGGGCCTTAACGGCCCTTCGTGTTGCAGCAAGTAACACATTTTTTATAAAGTGAAGTCAACCGCGTAAGCGACATACACTTTTACATCTGAACCATCGATGTCGTTGTCTGAAAGACCGAAAGTAAAGCCGTCTTTCGACACTGAAACACCGTAGTCGATGATGTCATCATCACCAATGAAATCCCCTGAGTAATGACCTAAGTGAAGGGCCATTTCTGCACCGGTACTGCCAACTGGGAAACTGTAGTCAGCATTTAAATATAGAGAGTCACCAAAATCTGTACCGTCACCGCTTGCTGCTGATGTTGCTAGGACTGCTGCACCAAAGGTGAAGCTACCCATGCTAATGCTACCGTAGATTTCAGAGAAGTCTGCATCTGTATAAGATGCTGCATCTGGGTATGCATAATAAATGTAGCCAACATCGTAGCTAAAGGTTTCATTGATTTCACCGCCAAAACCAGCATAAAGGTCTAGCTCGTAAGTCATGTCGTCAGCCCAGCTAGCATTCGATACCCAAGTGCCCGCATAAAAGCCAGATTCACTTGCGTAGTCGATACCACCTTGGATTGCAGCATCACCGCCGGTTTGTTCTTGACCACGCCATAAGTAGTTTGAAGTTGCCGCAGCGTTTGCTGTGACTTCTGCATAGCTATATGTTGAGCTCAAAGTTAATAGCGCAAGGGCGCTTGCTGCGACCGTTTTTTTTAGTTTTAGCATGTTTCTGTATCCTGTTGTTATGTTGATTTTGTCCCATTTTCAGATTGCAGTCTGGTTATTATTTGAGGACATTTTCTATGTGTTGTCTGGATACGATATTGCACTGGTTGTGCCAAGTTAATTTCGAACGGGATATTTTATGCTTAAAGGCTTTAAAAACAGGCTTTTAAACTTTTTTAATTGTGAAAAGGATGGTTATTTGAATTGTTCATGCGCACATGTGTGGTGCAAAAAATAACCCGGTTGCACAATTGCGAAGCAACCGGGTTTTGCTTATTTGAGAGTAACTTAGCCGAAAATTGCACGCATTAGAGTAATGGTTTCTTCAACACTGCGGCCTTTTTCAACTTCACTGATGATTGAATCGCGCTTAGCTTTGATATGTTCAGGGATATCATCACTTGCTAATGCTCGGTCCACCAGTATCTCTGCTGATTCTTTGCCACGGCGTACGGTCTTTTTACCTGCTGAGCTTGTGGTACTCTTAGGTTTGTTTAACAACTTAATATAGTTAGAGTTATCAGCGGTACTTTTATCTGCATAATAAAAGAAGCTAGGCAATAGGGCTTTGATTTCAACCAGAGATTGTTCAAGCTCATTTGCTGCACTGGCCATTTTGAACCAAGGCATGCTATGTATTGCTTCGACAACATCTTGCCAGTAGCGCTCAAAATCACGGTTATTAAGCTTAGTAATGCCTAATGCCGCACAAAGGGCATCAAGTTTACTATTTACGATTGGTGTAAACACGTCAGGTCGGCGCATCGCAAGCAAGCGAGTAGCAGGAGCAAGCGTTGGCTTTTCATCGCTGCCATTAAATGCCATGAAGTAAGCAACCATAAAATGCTGATAATGTTCTTGCGTTACTTCACCCTCAAGTGGAATGTGTACAAGCGCCTCATCGAACGCACCTGGTAAATCACTCAACATTTGGTGGAAACCTTTTGCGTTCTTAGTAGAAGCAAACCATTCAACGTCGAAGTTATAGCTGCTTGGATCAAGCGAGGCACTGTGTTTACCTGAAAACGCTAAACGGTCTTCTGGGATCATCTCTTTTAGGGATTGCGATTTAATTGCAGCAATGTAATTAGTTAAGCGTAATTGCTCATCAAGGGCTACAAGCTCTTTATGCTGCTCGATGAAGCCTGCAATAACAGGCCATGGCGCAACCCTTAATGTTTTTAACTGCAAAAAACTGATTGCAGAAATTAATAAGTCATGAAGTTTTTTAAGAGTGGGTAATTGCTTATCTTCTAACAGATCGTAGTTAATGCGATCACGGCTTGCACTTAATAGCTCATAGCACCAACCTAAAAAGTCTTCAGGGTGGTTTTCTACTTTAACTGCCATAAGGTTTAAGCTGATATCAGAGGCTTGCTTGAGGATATTTTGATAAATTTGACTTTCTTGCTCGCCAAGCGCCATTTTTGACGGTGAAATAAGCAGTTTCTTCATGCTTAATCGATACTCCAGTTTTGACCAAATTGGGTTGTTTAATTTTAGTACACAGGGTGCAAAAACAACAGGGTCGTGCATCATACCGAAGTAATGAAATGATGCAATCTTACTGATACTTTATAAGTAAGATTGCGACTGACATGGTTTATTAATCATTGTCATCGAGTGTAAATAATTGCTCAACACTGAGTTCAAAGTGAGCAGCGATTTTTAACGCGATAACCACCGAGGGTATAAAGCGGCCAAGGGATTTTTGTAACCTATAGGTATCAAAAAGTTTCAGCGCTGATTCATATTCTTGTACCTAAGCTTGTTTACAAACCTTTTTATGTGTTGGGCAATGCAATTGCGCCTAACTCCCGCTATGATATGAACATTGTTTGCCCATTTTTAAGGATGATTATGAAAACCTTACTGAAAATCGTTGGTGTCATCTTCGTATTACTGATTGCATTGGTAGTCGCTGCACCATTCCTAATACCTACAGACGCGATATTTAATAAAGTATCGGAGCAAGTAGAGCAAACCACAGGTCGTAGTCTGACTATTAATGGCGATAAAAAGCTGTCGGTATTTCCATCATTAAAACTCGAATTGAATGATGTGCACTTTGCCAATATGCAAACTGGCTCGCAAAAAGATATGGCAAGCATGCAGCAACTTGCTATCCGTATCCCGTGGATGTCATTGTTTGGCGGTGAGTTTAAGCTTGATAAATTCGTTATTAACGAACCAACAATTTTGTTAGAAACCGATAAAAATGGTAAAGCAAACTGGCAATTATTTGATGCGGTTGCTGAGCAACCACAGACCGAGCAGCAAAAGAGTTCTGGCGCTGTTAAATTACCAGATAACTTTGATATCGAACTTGGTGAAGTGGCAATCTACGGTGGTACTTTCACTTATCTAGATGGTAAAACCGGAGCAAAGCAACAGATAAGCGATTTAGAGTTAGCCATCTTACTACCTTCTCTTCGCAAGACCTTAGAATTAAAAGGCGGTATTACCTATATGGGTGAGCGTTTTGATTTAGATGTCACGCTAGATACACCTGTTAAAGCGATTGAAGGCGAAACCTTTAATGTCAGCACTGAGGTTGATTCACGCTTAGTCGATTTGAATTTTAAAGGTGCAATTGCAGAAATGGGTAATGACGTGCAAGGGCTTCTTTCTGTCAGTGGTGACTCTGTTAAAAACATTGCGAGCTGGCAAGGTGTTGAGCTTAATGCAAAAGAAAATGCGTTTAATGCCTTTAATGTAAAGGGTTCAATGCACCTAAAAGGACAACAGTTTAAGCTTACTGAGCTACTTGCCACCCTAGATGAGCTGCAAATTAAAGGTAAAAGCGATATTAAGCTTGGTGATCGTTTAGCTATGAATGCCGATATTGATTTAGGTATGCTTGATCTAAACCCTTACCTACCAGAGGGCGTAGCTAAAGAAGAACAAGCAGAGCCTGCAGCAGATGCGCCAGCACAGCCAATTGTTTGGGATGATACTGCAATTGATATGAGCGGCTTAAATGCACTTGATGCAAATGTAGTCGTGCGTTCAAGTGGCTTAAAAGCAAATGATATTACCCTTGGTGAAAACCAGTTAACGGTGAACCTAAGAAATGCCGTGGCTAAAATCAGTCTAGACAAGTTTGTTGCTTATGAGGGCAATGGTAACGGTGTGATAACCGTTAACGCCAAGCAAACACCTTATAAAATTAGTACTAACTTTTCTTTAGATAAAATTGATGCGCAGCCATTACTAACCGATGCGGCAGGTTTCGATAAGTTAATGGGTAAAGGCTCTTTAAATTGGGATCTAACGACCACAGGTCAAAGCCAAAAGAGCTTTATCAATGCTTTAAATGGTAAGTTAGGCTTTGAGTTTGCTGATGGTGCGGTAAAAGGGGCCAACATTGCAGAGATGGTTCGTAAAGCAAAAGAGCTTATCAAAGGTAACTTAAGCGCAGTATCAGAAGGTTTAGATACTGGCTTTGATAACTCACAGCAAACAGACTTCTCAGCATTGCAGGGCAGTTTTGTATTCACTAACGGTGTTGGTGAAAATAAAGACTTGTCACTACTTAGCCCGCTTATTCGCATTACAGGCTCAGGTAAAGTTGATTTACCTATGACGAATGTAGACTATCGCTTGGTAACGGGGATTGTTGATTCAATCGAAGGGCAAGGCACGACCGATGATAGTACAGGCTTTAAAATTCCACTGCGTATCAAAGGCCCATTCCATGATGTTGGTTATAGCTTAGATGTCAGTGATGCGGCTAAAGAAGAAGTCAAAGAAAAAGCCAAAGATAAAATTAAAGACAAATTAAAAGGTCTATTTGGTAATTAATAAAAATTTAATTAAAGTCAAAAACAGGGCGCATTTGCGCCCTGTTTGTTTTATAATCAATAACATTACAGCAAGCTGCTGTAATTCCTCAATGCAGGCATTACGATTAATTCCAAATTAATTAAAAAATAACCTACCACTTCCTTGCCATTGCTGCTACAATTGCCCGCCCTTAAGAGACAACTTGCTTGTTTTTTGAGTGGAATTTAACCGAAATGTCTTGATTTTAAACAAAATTAAGGCGTGTTGTAATTTCTACACCGGAGGTCATTAACATGATCCAAATGCAAACTCAGCTGGACGTTGCTGATAACAGCGGCGCTCGCAAAGTGCAGTGTATTAAAGTCCTTGGCGGTTCGCACCGTCGCTATGCAGCGGTTGGCGATATCATCAAAGTTTCTGTAAAAGAAGCTATTCCTCGCGGTAAAGTGAAGAAAGGTGATGTTAAAAACGCGGTAGTTGTGCGTACTAAAAAAGGCGTTCGTCGTCCGGACGGTTCTTTGATCCGTTTCGATAGCAATGCGGCTGTTATCTTAAACGATAACTTACAGCCAATTGGTACTCGTATCTTCGGCCCTGTGACTCGTGAACTTCGTACTGAAAAGTTCATGAAAATCGTTTCACTAGCACCAGAAGTACTATAAGGAGTCTATCATGGCAGCAAAAATCCGTCGTGATGACGAAGTAATCGTACTAGCAGGCAAAGACAAAGGTAAGCGCGGTAAAGTGCTTTCAGTTGTTGCTGAATCTGGTCGAGTATTTGTCGAAGGCATCAACTTAATCAAGAAGCACCAAAAGCCTGTTCCTCAGTTGAACCAAGCTGGCGGTATTGTTGAGAAAGAAGCGTCTATCGACGTATCAAACGTTGCGATCTACAACTCGGAAACGGGTAAAGCAGATCGTGTAGGTTTCAAGATTGAAGATGGTAAGAAATTACGTATCTTTAAATCTACTGGTAAAACTATCTAATAGTTGGAGTAGAATGATGGCGAAACTGCATGAAGTATATAAAGACAAAGTAGTTGCTGAGCTTCAAGAGAAGTTTGGTTTCAGCTCTGTCATGCAAGTCCCTCAGATCGAAAAGATCACATTAAACATGGGTGTGGGCGAAGCTCTAGCTGACAAGAAGATCCTAGATAACGCTGTTGCGGATCTAGAAGCAATCTCTGGTCAGAAACCTCTAATCACTAAAGCACGCAAATCAGTTGCTGGCTTCAAAGTGCGTGAAGGTTACCCAATTGGTTGTAAAGTAACCCTACGTGGCGAGCGTATGTGGGACTTTTTTGAGCGTTTGGTTTCAATCGCTATCCCGCGTATCCGTGACTTCCGTGGTGTAAGTGCTAAGTCTTTTGATGGACGTGGTAACTACAGCATGGGCGTACGTGAGCAAATCATCTTCCCAGAAATCGATTATGATAAAGTAGACCGTGTTCGCGGTATGGATATCACAATCACTACTTCTGCGAAAACAGATGATGAAGGCCGTGCGTTGTTAGAAGCGTTTAACTTCCCATTCAAGAAATAAGGGTAGGGTTATGGCAAAGAATTCTATGAAAGCGCGCGAAGCAAAGCGTGCGAAATTAGTTGCTCAGTTCGCTGAAAAGCGTGCGGCACTAAAAGCTATCATCAGTGATGTTAATACATCTGACGATGATCGTTGGGACGCGGTATTAAAGCTACAAGCTTTACCACGTGATTCTAGCTCTTCGCGTCAACGTAATCGTTGTAACGTTACGGGCCGCCCACATGGTTACCTTCGCAAATTCGGCATGAGCCGTATCAAAGTTCGCGAAGCAGCTATGCGCGGTGAAATTCCTGGCCTTAAAAAGGCTAGCTGGTAATAGTATCACGGGAGTAAGACTATGAGCTTGCAAGATCCTATTGCGGATTTGTTTACACGTATCCGTAACGGTCAGTCAGCGAAGAAAGTATCAGTAACGATGCCAACTTC
The DNA here is from genome assembly GCF_040104395.1 of Pseudoalteromonas sp. BZA4. Lineage (NCBI taxonomy): Bacteria > Pseudomonadati > Pseudomonadota > Gammaproteobacteria > Alteromonadales > Pseudoalteromonadaceae > Pseudoalteromonas > Pseudoalteromonas sp. BZA4. The sequence continues at coordinate 7,499 of NZ_JBECOT010000066.1, read as the reverse complement.
AAAACTGAAAGTAGCAGTAGCTAAAGTATTAAAAGATGAAGGTTATATCGCAGATTACGCTGTAAGCGGTGAAGCGAAGCCTGAGCTTTCTATCGATTTAAAATATTTCGAAGGCAAAGCTGTTATTGAAAATATCCAGCGTGTTAGCCGCCCTGGTCTACGTATCTATAAGAAACGTGACGAATTACCAAAGGTAATGGGTGGTCTTGGTATCGCTATCGTATCAACTTCTAAAGGCCTAATGACAGACCGCGCAGCACGTAGTGCCGGCGTTGGTGGTGAGATCATTGGCTTTGTAGCTTAATCGGAGGGGAACTATGTCTCGCATAGCAAAGGCACCAATCAATGTTCCTGCCGGTGTAGAAGTTACATTAAAAGGCCAGGACATCACAGTTAAAGGCAAAAACGGTGAATTAACTCGTACTATCAACGACGCTGTTGAAGTACAAGTTAACGACAACGTTATTACAACTTTACCTCGTGAAGGCGTAGCTAATGCATGGGCACAAGCAGGTACTGCTCGCGCTCTAATCAACAACATGGTTGTTGGTACGCATGAAGGTTACGAGAAGAAACTTCAGTTAGTAGGTGTTGGTTACCGTGCAGCAGCTAAGGGCAAAGTATTAGACTTAACTCTTGGTTTCTCACACCCAGTGAATTTCGAAGTACCAGAAGGTATTACGATTGAAACACCAAGCCAAACAGAAGTTCTAGTTAAGGGCGTAGACAAACAGTTAGTTGGTCAAACAGCTGCTAACATCCGTGCATACCGTAAACCTGAGCCTTATAAAGGTAAAGGTGTTCGTTACGCGGACGAGAATGTACGCCGTAAAGAGGCTAAGAAGAAGTAAGGTAAGACGATGGATAAAAAAACAGCTCGTCTACGTCGTGCTAAACGCACTCGTAGAAATTATATTGAACAAGGCACAACGCGTCTTGTTATCCACCGCACGCCACGTCACATTTACGCTCAAGTAGTTACTGCTGAGGGTACTGTACTGGCTGCTGCTTCTACTGTTGAAAAAGCAATTAGCGAAACAGTTAAAGGCACAGGTAACGTTGCAGCTGCTCAAGCAGTTGGTAAAGCGGTTGCTGAACGTGCAGCTGACAAAGGCATCGAAAAGATTGCTTTTGATCGCAGTGGCTTTAAATATCACGGCCGTGTGAAGGCGCTTGCTGATGCAGCGCGTGAAGCCGGTCTGCAATTCTAGGAGTAGACAATGGCTAACGTAGAAGCAAAGCAACAACAGCCTGATTTGGCTGAAAAGCTAATCGCGGTAAACCGTGTGTCTAAAGTGGTTAAAGGTGGTCGTATCTTTAGCTTCACTGCACTAACAGTAGTTGGTGACGGCGCAGGTAAAGTAGGTTTTGGTTATGGTAAAGCACGTGAAGTTCCAGCTGCTATTCAAAAAGCAATGGAAAAAGCACGTCGCAACATGATCAGTGTAGACCTTAACGGTAACACGCTACAGCACCCAATCAAGGGTCGCCACGCGGGTTCTAAAGTATACATGCAGCCTGCTTCTGAAGGTACAGGTATCATCGCCGGTGGTGCGATGCGTGCAGTACTAGAAGTAACTGGTGTACAGAACGTATTGTCAAAAGCATACGGTTCAACTAACCCGATCAACATCGTTCGTGCAACGATTGCTGCTCTAGAGAACATGAACTCTCCAGAGTCAATCGCTGCTAAACGTGGTCTTAGCGTTGACGAAATCACGGGGTAAACCATGGCTAATAAAACTGTAAAAGTAACACAAGTAAAGAGCTCTATCGGTCGTTTACCGAAGCATAAAGCTACATTACGCGGTCTTGGTCTACGTCGTATCAATCACACTGTTGAGTTAGAAGACACAGCATGTGTGCGTGGTATGATTAACCAAGTTTCTTACATGGTAAAGGTTGAGGGTTAATTCGATGCATTTGAATACACTTTCACCTGCTGCTGGTGCAAAAACTGAAAAGAAACGTCTAGGTCGTGGTATTGGTTCTGGTCTTGGTAAGACTGGTGGCCGTGGTCATAAAGGCCAAAAATCACGTTCTGGCGGTAAAGTTCGCGTTGGTTTCGAAGGCGGTCAAATGCCTATGCAACGTCGTCTACCTAAATTTGGTTTCACTTCACGTAAATCATTAGTATCTACTGAAGTTAACCTTTTTGAAATCGCTAAAGTTGAAGGCGATGTAGTAGACGTAAACGCGTTACAAGCAGCTGGTCTAGTTAAAAAGAACATCCAGTTCGTTAAAGTAGTTAAATCTGGCGAAGTTTCACGCGCAGTTACCGTTAAAGGTCTTAAAGTGACTAAAGGTGCTCGCGAAGCTATCGAAGCTGCCGGAGGCAAGGTAGAAGACTAAGGAAGTACTAATGGCTAAACCAGGTCAAGATATGAAAAGTGCACAAAGTGGGCTTTCGGAATTGAAGCGTCGATTACTATTTGTATTAGGTGCTATCATTATTTACCGTCTAGGTTCATTCGTGCCGATCCCTGGGATTGACGCCGCTGTACTTGCCGATTTCTTCGAGCAACAAAAGGGCACCATTGTTGAAATGTTTAACATGTTCAGCGGTGGTGCGCTTGAGCGAGCTTCAGTGTTAGCACTGGGTATTATGCCGTACATCTCGGCTTCGATTATTACGCAACTATTAACGCATATGTATCCGCCGTTTATAGAGCTTAAGAAAGAAGGTGAGCAAGGGCGTAAGAAAATTAGCCAGTACACACGCTACGGCACGCTTGTGCTTGCTACAATCCAATCAATCGGTATTGCTACCAGCTTACCGGGCATGATGGACGGGTTAGTTGTTAACCCAGGCATCGGTTTCTACTTCACTGCTGTAGTGAGTTTAGTAACTGGTACTATGTTCCTAATGTGGTTGGGCGAACAAATTACAGAACGTGGTATCGGTAACGGTATCTCAGTTCTGATTTTTGTTGGTATCGTAGCTAACCTGCCGTCTGCTATTGGTTCGACAGCCGAAATGGCGCGCCAAGGTGATCTGAATGTACTTGTACTGTTATTGATTGCTGTAATCGTATTCGCTGTTACTTACCTAGTTGTATTCTTTGAACGTGGTCAACGTCGTATCGTCGTTAACTATGCAAAGCGTCAACAAGGTCGTCAGGTATTTGCTGCTCAAAGCACGCACTTACCACTGAAAGTAAACATGGCGGGTGTTATTCCACCAATCTTTGCTAGCAGTATAATTCTGTTCCCTGGTACAATTGCAAGCTGGTTCGGCCAGGGTGAAGGTCCGGTCGCTGATGTGCTACAAGCAATCGCTACAACGTTGACTCCAGGTCAACCTTTATATGCGATGGTTTTAGCTGCGGCTATTATCTTCTTCTGCTTTTTCTACACCGCGTTGGTATTTAACCCGCGTGAAACAGCAGATAACCTGAAAAAATCTGGCGCATTTATCCCAGGTATTCGTCCAGGTGAGCAGACATCTAAATACATTGATAAAGTGATGACACGCCTGACATTGGCAGGTGCTTTGTATATAACCTTTATCTGTCTGGTGCCCGAATTCATGACTATGGCATGGCAAACGCCATTCTATTTCGGCGGTACATCAATTTTGATTATCGTTGTTGTAATCATGGACTTTATGGCACAAGTACAGACGCATCTGATGTCACATCAGTATGATTCTGTGCTGAAAAAAGCAAACCTTAAAGGCTACGGTCGATAAGGTCATTTTACGGAGTTGAGCAATGAAAGTACGTGCTTCCGTTAAGAAAATATGCCGTAACTGTAAAGTTATTAAACGTGCTGGTGTAGTACGCGTAATTTGCAGTGAGCCTAAGCACAAGCAAAGGCAAGGCTAATTAAACAGTCGTGCAGGCTGAGTTATTCACTCGGCCTGTGTTTTTAGTTGTGATTTGGTCTTCGTTTGAGTATCCTTACGGGCTTTTCAAACAGATGATTACCAAATTCAAATATAGGAGATGTGTTAGTGGCCCGTATCGCTGGCATTAACGTCCCTGATCATAAACATGCAGTTATCGGTTTAACTGCTATTTATGGCATAGGTAAGACTCGCTCTAAGGAAATCTTAGCAGCGACTGGTATCGCCGAGACCACAAAAATCGGTGAACTTTCAGACGAAACACTTGACGTATTGCGTGAAGCAGTTGGCAAGTACACTGTAGAAGGTGACCTTCGTCGTGAAGTTACATTAAATATCAAGCGCCTTATGGACCTTGGTTGTTTCCGTGGCCTACGTCACCGTCGTTCGTTACCACTACGTGGTCAACGTACTAAGACTAACGCGCGTACTCGTAAGGGTCCTCGCAAGCCTATCAAGAAATAAGGTGGGGTAGATTATGGCTAAAGCACCAATTCGTCGTAAGAAGGTTAAAAAGCAAGTTGCTGATGGTATGGCTCACGTTCATGCTTCTTTCAACAACACTATTGTAACAATTACCGACCGTCAAGGTAATGCACTATCTTGGGCAACAGCAGGTGGTTCAGGTTTCCGTGGTTCACGTAAATCTACTCCATTCGCGGCTCAGGTTGCTGCAGAGCGTGCAGGTACTGCTGCTCAAGAATACGGTTTAAAAAATCTAGAAGTTTTCATCAAAGGTCCAGGTCCAGGTCGTGAATCTGCTGTACGTGCTTTGAATGCTGCTGGTTACCGTATCACCAACATCACTGACGTGACGCCAATCCCTCATAATGGTTGTCGTCCACCGAAGAAACGTCGCGTTTAACAATAGGTTAGGAGAAATAACATGGCAAGATATTTGGGCCCTAAGCTCAAGCTGAGTCGTCGTGAAGGTACTGACCTGTTCCTTAAGAGCGGCGTAAGAGCTATCGACTCTAAGTGTAAACTTGAGACTGCACCTGGTCAGCACGGCGCTCGTAAAGGTCGCTTATCTGATTACGGTTTACAGCTACGTGAAAAGCAAAAAGTACGTCGTATCTACGGTGTATTAGAAAAGCAATTCCGTAACTACTACAAAGAAGCTGCTCGCCTTAAAGGTAATACAGGTGAAAACTTGTTACAGCTTTTAGAGCAACGTTTAGACAATGTTGTATATCGCATGGGTTTTGCTAGCACACGCGCTGAAGCACGTCAGTTAGTAAGCCACAAAGCGATTTTAGTTAATGGTCGTGTAGTGAACATCCCTTCATACGTAATTACTCCAGAAGATACTGTTGTAATTCGTGAGAAGTCAAAAACACAAGCACGTATCATCGCTGCTCTAGAGTTGGCTGAGCAACGTGAAAAGCCGACTTGGGTTGAAGTTGACGGTAAGAAAATGGAAGGTAGCTTCAAGCGCCTACCTGAGCGTTCAGATCTGTCTGCGGACATTAACGAACAACTAATCGTCGAACTTTACTCTAAGTAAAGTTAAGAGTTAAGAGAGGATAAAATGCAGGGTTCTGTTACCGAATTCCTAAAACCAAGGTTAGTCGATATCGACGCTATCAACCCAACGCGTTCTAAAGTAGTTTTAGAACCATTAGAGCGTGGCTTCGGTCACACTTTGGGTAATGCCTTACGCCGTATACTGTTATCATCTATGCCTGGATGTGCAGTAACTGAAGTAGAAATCGACGGTGTATTGCATGAGTACAGCGCGAAAGAGGGCGTACAAGAAGACATCATTGAAATTCTGTTAAACCTTAAAGGTCTAGCAGTAACTTTAGAAGGCAAAGATGAAGTTTTTCTGACCCTGACTAAATCTGGTGTAGGCCCTGTGACTGCGGCTGATATTCAGCACGATGGTGATGTAACAATTGCCAACCCAGATCACGTTATCTGTCACCTTACGACAGATAGCAGCGAGATCAGCATGCGTATTCGTGTTGAGCGCGGTCGCGGTTATGTGCCGGCATCTAGTCGTTTATCCTCTGATGACGATGAGCGTCCAATTGGTCGTCTGCTGCTTGATGCATCATTCAGCCCAGTTGAACGTATTGCGTACTCGGTTGAATCAGCCCGTGTTGAGCAACGTACAGACTTAGACAAGTTAATCATTGATATGGAAACAAACGGCACTTTAGATCCTGAAGAAGCGATCCGCCGTGCGTCTACTATCTTAGCTGAGCAATTAGATGCATTCGTAGATTTACGTGATGTAACTGAGCCAGAAGAGAAAGAAGAGAAGCCAGAATTCGATCCTATTCTGCTTCGTCCAGTTGATGATCTTGAGCTAACAGTACGTTCAGCAAACTGTTTGAAAGCCGAGCAAATTCAATATATCGGTGATTTAGTTCAGCGCACTGAAGTTGAGCTTCTTAAAACACCTAACTTAGGTAAGAAGTCTCTAACTGAAATTAAAGACGTGCTAGCTTCACGTGGTCTTTCTCTAGGTATGCGCCTAGAAAATTGGCCGCCTGCAAGCCTAGCTGAATAATCTAAATCACTATATTAGTTTAGTTAGAAGGATAGGGTCATGCGCCATCGTAAGAGTGGTCGTCAATTAAACCGTAACAGCAGCCATCGCAAAGCGATGTTCAGCAACATGGCTGGTTCTTTGGTGAAACATGAAATCATCAAAACAACTTTGCCTAAAGCTAAAGAGTTGCGCCGTGTAATTGAACCTTTAATCACACTGGCTAAGACTGACAGTGTAGCAAACCGCCGTTTAGCGTTTGCTCGCACGCGTGATAATGAAGTAGTTGGTAAATTATTCAGCGAAATCGGTCCACGTAATACAGACCGTCCTGGTGGTTACACTCGTATTCTTAAGTGTGGCTTCCGTGCTGGTGATAATGCACCAATGGCTTATATTGAACTAGTTGGTCGCCCAGCGACAAACGAAGAAGTTCAAGAAGACGCGCAGTCTGCAGAGTAAGTCTTAAAGACACCAAAAAGCCGAGCTTATGCTCGGCTTTTTACTTTATAAAATTCACTACCAATAAAACAGCTCTATCAACCCCAAACATTACCATACAATCTTGAAGCACCTAGCACCTAGCACCTAGCACCTAGCACCTAGCACCTAGCACCTAGCACCCAGCAATTAAGATCACATATAAAGATCAATTCGCGTTCCTTAATAGATAAATCACCTTCTTTACAACTTAAAAACAAGCTCATTTATAAAATACACTGCCTAAATAGCCATAATACGAGTAATTTAGTGCTATTTTTGCCCGTTTCGTTCGTATTTTGCGCGAACAGTCATTTTTTTCATAAAAACTTCAAAAAACAGTTGATCTCAATTCGGATCTCCCTATAATGCGCATCCACCGACACGGCGGACTTCTTACAAAAAAGCAAAACGACGAGTTGGTTGAGTCAAGTAAGACTGAGCTTTGAAAAAATAAACTTTTCTCAAAATTAAGTGTTGACAAAAATAACGGCTTGCGTAGAATGCACAGCCCTTGAGATGCGAAAGTATCTCAAACGTTCTTTAAAAATATAAAGCAATCATCTGTGTGGGCACTCGTACAGATTGAGTTCTAACAGCGAAGCTTAGTTTACTAAGTAACGCAAACAAATTTAGAGTCTCAAATGTAACTGAGTGACTTCATAGTCAATTCGA
>NZ_JBECOT010000065.1:0-20030 GCF_040104395.1 Pseudoalteromonas sp. BZA4 | reverse complement strand
CGTAAATCACAAGAGCTATTTGTGTGCGGTAACTGTGGCAATACTGACAATGCAGATAACAACGCATCAAAGGTCATAAAGAAACGGGCAATTAACCTAATATTAGACACTGGAACGGTGTTGTCTGGCGATGGAGTTCTAATAACTCAAGCAGATAGTGGACGTGGAGGCAATCGTAAGACTAGCCGAGTCAAAAGCTCGACTAGCGGTGTCCAACGAAGCGTCAAAAAAGAAAGGTTAGTAGCTTAGGCTATTATCTTGGAAGCTCGATGCCTTTAGGCGCGAGTAGTTCACAATGGCATCGACAGAAAAAGCAGCTGAATTAATGTTAGAGACAGGTGAGTTTTATACAGCCCAATCTCTCGGGAAAGCACTTTCTATTTCAGCAAATAAAGCGAGTGCACTTCTATATAACATCCGTACAACCAATAAGTATAAGACGGTTGATACTGGTGTCCCGAATAGCAAAGTAAAAGTGGTTGCTATATATGGCAGAAAATCCAGCATGAGAAGTTTACAAAAACAAGCTTTGCTGTTTGCCAGACCACCTATGCTTGCAAATGAATGAACTATTTGGAGGGCCTTATGTTATCAGTAAATGATGCAGCCGAATATATGCTTGAAAATGGAGAATACTTCACAGTAAAAAACTTGCTAAGCACTTTGATGTAAGTACCCGTAGAGCTTCAAGTTGGTTAGCGATTATCAAGAATGATGTTAAGTATTGTACAGCAAATTGGGGGGAGTCGGTTAAGCTACTTGGCGTTGGGGATAGAAAAGTTTCTTTGTCGCAATTACAGAAAAAGGCATTAATTTTTGAAAGACCGAAAATTCCAATCGGCGACTAATTATCCTTATAGAATAAGCTACATAATTTATTGTTATGTTAAATTGAGATTAGCTTGCAATGTTATGTAGGTTTTTGTTGGTTTTACAGTAATAGCGTCTTTTTATTTAGAATGTTAATTGAACATAAAAATAAAATGTTAAATTTGACTAGCGTTTATTGTGATTTCTAGTATTTTATTTCTAAACTATTGGTTCTTAATACTCAAATTTTGAGTTAACTCTAAAAAGGGAAGCTACCTAATGTGGTTTACAAATAAAAAATTGTTATCTGAGATAGCTTATCTAAAAGAGCAAACTGCTGAGTATGAAAATATTAAGCAGGAACTGAAAGAAGAGATGCTGTATTTTTTATTAAGTAAAAGTGGGCACATCTTAGAAGCAAATCATCGTTTTGCTGCAGCAATCGAAACTGAAGTTGAGGATCTAAAAGGAGCAAGCATTGAAAGCTTGATCTTAAAAAAGTCATTAAATAAACCTCATACACAAAAATTCTTGTCTGCACTTAAGAAAACTAACCATTGGCATGGTGCTTTACAGTTAAAAACGAAAACTGACAGAGAGTTGTGGCTTAGAAGTATTGTTCAACCTGTAAATGATGATATAGCTGTTTTTTCATCTGAACTCACTCGCACTATCTCTCATTCGAGAGACAAAGAAGATATGCTTGCTGCTCTTAGTCGTTCATCAGCTGTAATCGAGTTTACACTAGATGGAATAATTCTGAGTGCTAACGATAATTTTTTAAATGCAATGGGGTACTCTAAAAGCCAAGTACTAGGTAAGCACCATAGTATCTTTTGCACTCCAGAAGAGGCAAATTCAAATTCTTATAGAGAGTTTTGGTCAGAGTTAAAGTGTGGTCGCTTCATCTCTGATCGTTTTAAAAGAATAGATAGTTACGGCAATGAAGTATGGCTTGAAGCTTCTTATAACCCTATCCATGACGAAAATGGAGATTTATATAAAGTTGCTAAGTTCGCGACTGTCATTACAGAACAAATGAGAAGAGAGCAAGCTATTTCAGAAACAGCTGGCATTGCCTATGATATCTCAAAACAAACAGACTCTGATGCAGAAAATGGTTTAGGTGTTGTAAAGCAAGCCATCTCAACTATGAATGCGCTTTCTAAGAAACTTGAAACTGCGAGCGAAGGCATTAATAAACTTGATGTACAATCAGCAAAAGTCTCTCAGTTGGTTGAAAGTATTAAAGGAATAGCAGATCAAACTAACTTATTAGCACTTAATGCTGCAATTGAGGCAGCAAGAGCCGGAGAACAAGGACGTGGTTTCTCAGTTGTTGCAGACGAAGTAAGACAATTAGCATCAAGAACGAGCTTAGCTACAGAGCAGATAATTAGTGTAGTTGCTGAAAACAAACTACTAACACAGGACGCTGTTACTCAAATTGAAGCTAGTTTAGTAGAAGCCAAAGAAGCTTTGGATTTATCTAATAGTGCAGGTAATATTATCGATGATATTCAAAAAGGCGCAAAAGAAGTCGTTGAGGCTGTAGGCCAATTTAAAACAAACCTTTAATTTAGCTATCACAATTTGAAAGAGACTGAATACTACGACTAAAACAAGTCAGTCTCTGTTATAAATTTCTCTATCGAGTATGGCAAAGCGAGCAACAATGCTTACACCCGTCGACATTTGAATATTTGCTTTCTCTACTGCATCTTTGCAACTATGAAAGAAACCTAAATAAGTGCGGTCTGTTATCAAGTTGAAGTACGGGCATGACTCTGTATGTACCTCATGTTCACCTGTGTTTTGGGCGTTATCGTTAATGTAATAGTGTTCCAAAATTTCTCCTTAAATTATCCATTTTGTTTTATTACACGCGAATTCAAGTCCGAAGTGCACCACTCGCTAAATTAGGCTGCTTTGCGTAATTCATCGAATATTACCGCTGGTTGCCTAAACCCTAGACATTTTCTCGGCCTCGCATTGAGCGCCTTTTCTATGTGCGCAATTTGCTTATCTGTCACCGTTCGTAAATCAGTGCCTTTGCGAATATATTGACGCAACAAGCCATTAAAGTTCTCATTTAACCCTCTTTCCCATGATGAGTAGGGGTTAGCAAAGTAGATGTCGGTTTTTAGCTTGTCTGAAACATGCTCATGTTCACAAAACTCACTCCCGTTGTCTGCGGTTATCGTATGAACATGGCGTCGATAGCGCCACAGCATACCTATCATTGCTCTGCTCACTTGCGCTGCACTTTTTGCTGGCACTTTGCGTATCAGGTAAAACTTACTTGTACGCTCGACTAAACTAACGATTGCTCCCGTACCATGCTTGCCAAGTACTGTATCCGCTTCCCAATCACCAAACCGTGTCTTAGTGTCAACAATCGCAGGTCTATGTTCAATGCCAACACGATTTGGGATGATGACACGTTTGCTTCGGCTGCCTTTACGATAACGTCTGTGCCCTTGTCGCAGATGTTTGTATAGCTTGCCACCACTCAATTTATCTTTTTGAATATAGCCATAAATCCATTCATGACTCACAGGATGCCCGATAATTTTGCTTACACCCGCAACCTGCTCAGGGCTCCATTTTTGCTCCAATCCAAACTCAACGAACGCAATTGTAAGTGCTGGCATGGAATACTTGGCAGCTAGACGTTTTCGTTTACATGCCTTTGAATGTGCAACCTCAGGCAAGTAATGACTTCGAGTACTATTGCGCCTAACTTCACGACTTATAGTGCTGTGGCTCACTTTTAGCCTTTTCCCTATCTCTCGATAGCTAAAACCCTCGCGTAAGTAGGCCTCAATCTGGTATCTTTGCCCTTCGATCAACTGCTTGTAACTCATGGTATCTACTCTTGTTTTTTGGCGATTACAGAGTACCACCAACAGGCAGTTGATCTCTTCTCACCGTTTAACCATGAGTGGTGCACTTATTATCTGAATTCGGGCATAGTTAATATGTATTACTTACACATTAAGTAAAAACTAGCTAATAATTCCAAAAGCACCAGTTTAATATTCAAAAAATAATATTTTAAGACTAATAAAAAAGTGTGTCGCAAATTTGGTGTTTTAGCGTTATTGTTAGTAGGTACAAAGTATTGAGGGGACCCTTAATGGACAATTGCAGTGTTCTTATCATAGATGATGAAGAGATTAATACCTTACAGTTAGAACATGCTTTAGACGGAGTCGGAAATATTTCAACTTCTAATAACAGCTCTGAAGCATTACAGCTGATTGAAAAAACTAAACCAGACATTTTAATCCTTGATTTAGAAATGCCTACAGTAAGTGGTTTTGACATTTTAGAAGTGATACAGCAAAAGCCAACTCTGGCACATATTAGAACTGTTGTTATTACGTCTCACAGCGATCCTGCGATTGAAGAAAAAGCCTTATCTTTAGGCGCGATAGACTTTATTTCTAAACCGCTAAACCTCAGACTCTGTCGAATTCGTATTGAAAATCATATAAAAATCAAAACGCAAGAAAAAGTATTACAGCTAACACAAGAAGAACTATTTGCTGAAAAAGAGCAGTTGAGAATTACGATAGATTCGATTGCGGATGCAGTTATTTCTACGGATAAAAACGCAAATATTGTGTACATGAACCCTGTAGCACAAAGACTAACAGGGTGGTCACAAACTGCGGCGAAAGGTCGCCATATTGAAGAAGTCATGAAGTTATGCGATGCGACAACTAAAAAACCGTCGATTAACCCTCTATCTGTTGCATTAAAAGAAAATAGACCTGTCGCTATGGCTTTAAATACGCAATTGATCAGTAAGCAAGGCATAGAGCATCGAGTCGAAGACAGTGCCGCTCCAATTCTTGATAAAAACCATAATCAATGTGGTGCTGTTATGGTGTTTCAAGATGTAAGCGAAGCTTTAGCTATGTCGATGCAGATGACATATCTATCTCATCATGACCAATTAACATCACTACCAAATAGAGTATTACTTCACGATAGGCTCACGCAAGGTATCGCCCGAGCAGATTTCAATGATACTAAGTTAAGTTTAATGTTACTTGATTTAGATAAGTTCAAGTTTATTAATGATGCTTTAGGTCATCACGTTGGTGATGAGATAATTGCACATATTGGTCACAGCTTGGATCGATTCGCATGTAACGATATCACAGTCGCACGTGTTGGGGGAGATGAATTTGCACTCGTTGTTCCTCACTCGGCTAATTCTTTAAGTTTAGAGCCTCTGGTTAATCAGGTTCTTAATGTTATTGGTAAGCCTTTCAGGTCAGGTGGTGAGCAGCATGTTCTTTCAGCAAGTTTAGGCATAAGTGTGTACCCTGATGATGCATCAAGTGTTGAAGAAATGCTTCGTCATGCAGACTCAGCAATGTATAAAGCAAAAAAAGAATCTGCTAATAGTTATTTCTACTTTAGTGATGATTTACAAGTTGAAATGAATAGGCGTCTTGAGGTTGGAAATAAGTTAAGAAAAGCGCTCGATGCGAATGACCTCGATGTTCACTATCAGCCTAAATATGATTTAAACACTGACACACTGATTGGTGTAGAAAGCTTGGTTCGTTTAAAAGATGGGCAAGGTGGCTTTATTTCTCCTGTTCACTTTATTGAGTATGCAGAAGAAACGGGGCTTATTTTTCGCTTAGGAGAACAAGTTCTTGAAAAGAGCTGTATTGCAGCGAAAACTTGGCTTGATAAAGGTCTGCCTATTAAAGTAGCAGTAAATATATCTGCTAAACAATTCACAGATACTAAACTTGTAGACACTGTCGCCGAAATTCTTGAAAGAACCCAATTACCAAGTCGTTATTTAGAGTTAGAAGTGACAGAGTCGGCCTTGATTGAAAATTTTGATTATACTGTAAGTCAATTAAAGCTTATCTCTGGTATGGGGGTCAGTATTGCTCTTGACGACTTTGGAACTGGGTATTCCAGCCTTTCATATTTAAGGATGTTCCCATTGGATGTGCTAAAAATAGATCGGTCTTTTGTGCGTGATATGCTTGTTGATGCTCAAGCATTTAATATTGTTACTGCTATAATTGAACTGGCTCACTCTTTAAAACTCCAAATTGTGGCTGAAGGGATAGAAACTTCTGAGCAAAAAGACAGACTGCAAGAACTTGGCTGTCAAATAGGCCAAGGTTATTTACTTAGTAAGCCATTGAACTTCGACAACGCTGATAAACTAATTCAAACCAGTAAAGCTGAAGGAATATTATGCTCTTAAGTCTAAAGCCATTATCACAGTGTAAAGTATTCATTGTTGATGATGATGAGATGGCCAGGTTAAGTCTAGGTGTTATTTTAGAAGATCATTTTTTCGTGGATGCATACTCTTCTGGTCAGGCTGTTTTAGAAGCATGTGAGGATTTACTTCCAGATTTGATTTTACTAGATATTAATTTACCGGATATAAGTGGTCTGGATATATGTAGGCGACTTAAGGCTAAAGCTACATTCGAAAATATCCCAATAATTTTCATCACTTCGAATTACGATACAGGGTGTCAAAATGCATGCTGGGAAGCCGGAGCTAGCGATTTTATTGGTAAACCCATCACAGCATCCACGTTGATACATCGTACAAAAAATCACTTAGAGAATAAGCTTCGATTAGAAAAACTATTACAGCTTACTTATAAAGATTCGTTGACAGGCTTATTTAACCGTCACTATTTGGATTTAGAAGTTGCAAACGTTTTTAAACAGACTTCAAGAGAGAGGAAACCGTTCAGCTTGCTAATGCTGGATATCGACTACTTTAAATTATACAACGATCAATACGGGCATCCGCAAGGAGATGCTTGCCTAAAAATAATTGCTGATGTTATTGAGCGATCTATTCAAAGACCTCAAGATATAGCAATACGATATGGTGGCGAGGAGTTTCTTGTCATACTGCCATTCACTGACTTCGACGGCGTTAAATTCATATGTGATCGTATTTCAGCAGAGCTTGAGGCAATTAATATCCCACATGTTAAGTCTTTATGGGGCCGCGCTACAGTTAGTATCGGTGGGGTTATCTATGAGCACCAAAATAAGGTGAGCTTAGGCGAGTTGATTAATTGCGCAGATAAAGCGCTTTATGCGGCTAAAAGTGATGGGCGAAACTGTTTTAGGCTTAGTTTTTGTGATTGATTTAGACTTTTCTTACTGCTTTTTGTAGAAACCTCAGAAACATAGCCTATACTTTGGAGATTGTTAACTTACCAAGAAATACAATGGAACATTCCCAAAAGCGTCGAGACTTTCTAAAAACACTCGGTGTTGGTGCTGCGGCATCAACACTTGCGTTTAAAGCCCCTTATGTTTTTGCAAAGAACAAAGTAACCCTTCGTGTAATGGGAACACATGTTACGTTGCAAGAAGAGCTTAGACAGAGAGCAATACGCGAGCTAGGTATAAACATCGAGTTTACGCCTATGGGGAGTGCCGCCGTTTTACAAAAAGCAGCAGCAGACCCTAGTTCTTTTGATTTGTTTGAGCAATGGTCTGACTCTATTAATATTTTGTGGCAAGCAGATGCAATTCAGCCAATCGAGGTTGATAGACTCGTTTATTGGGATGAAATAAACCCACTTACCAAGACTGGCAAAATTGTACCAGATGCAAAGTTAGGCGCAGGCGATTCACCAAATAAGCTTCTTTACGCACAGCCGGATGGTTCGTTAGGAGAAACACCATCCAAATTAATTAGCTTCATGCCTTATGTACATAATGTCGATTCATTTGGCTATAACACGAATGTTATTGAAAAAGGTATTCCCTACGAAACAGAATCTTGGGCATGGTTATTAGATGAAAAGAATAGAGGGAAAGTAGCATTAGTGAATGCACCAACAATAGGCATTTTTGACGCTGCTCTAGCTGCTCAAGCTAAAGGATTAATGAAATTTAATGATTTCGGCAACATGACTATTGCCGAGATTGACCAATTATTTGCCATTTTATTTGAAAAGAAACGGCAAGGTCATTTTTCAGGTTTTTGGACGTCAGTACCGCAATCTGTTGATTTTATGAAAACAAAAAGAGTAAATATCCAAAGTATGTTCTCACCAGGTGTCAGTGCGCTAAATGGGCAAGGCATTCCAGTAACTTATGCATCGCCAAAAGAAGGTTACAGAGCATGGCATGGAGTTATGTGTTTATCAAAAAATACCCATGGGCATGTTAAAGATGCTGCGTATGAGTATATGAACTGGTGGTTATCTGGCTACCCAGGTGCATTTATAGCAAGGCAAGGATATTACATTTCTAACCCTAGTCGTAGCCAACCGCTTATGTCTAAACCTGAGTGGAACTATTGGTATGAAGGACAAGAAGCGTCAACTGACTTGAAGGGAACAGACGGAAAAGTATCTATTAAAGCAGGCGAAATAAGGGATGGTGGCAGTTATATTAAACGGTTTTCGAATATTGCGGTTTGGAATACTGTGATGCCAAATTATGATTACAGTTTAGATAAGTGGTATGAACTACTTAACGCATAAGGAAATAAATTGTTAAGTTTTTTTTCAAAATCTCTTGCTGTCAAAATGTCGCTAGCAATGGTGCTTGTCTTAGTCGCTATGAGCGCGAGTTATTTGATTATGAATCAAAGGCTTAAAACGATTGAGGACTCTTTCAATAACATCGGTAAGATTAGCAATTATGCTGTAGATATTTTAAAAATTAATAAAGATATTGTTGAGATGCAAAGGGATATCTCAGTTTATGGTGCGTCAGGTAGTGCCCCCGTTTTTAAAAAAATCATGGAAAATTATGACAGTATTGAAAAGCGATTAGCTGAAATTAATGTAGTAAAAGGCGCAGAAAGTATTCAAATTCATCTTGATGGTATGACGGAGCTTGTAAATCGTTATGGCGCTAATTTAAAAGTACTGACACTTCGTTTTACACAACGGAATGACTTAATTGAAAAAGAATTACCGCAAATTTATTTAAATGCAATTTCACTTCTTGAAAATTTAAAAGCGAAGGCTACTGATACAAATGAGAAGTTGTTTGTTACAGAGTACCTTAATCTATGGCATATGCTACATCGTGATGCTTATCAATTTTTAACAAAAAAAGATTATGTCAAAAGAGCTGAAGTTGAAAAAATACTGAACTCGCTATCTAAAAACGTTGCAGATAAATCTAAATTTAAAAATATGATCGATTTGTCTAATAGCTATCGAAATACTTTTTCAAAAAGTGTTCAGGCTAATCGAAACTATTTAAGCTTAGTAAATGTAGTAATGGCTGGAGATGCAATTGAATTTAGTACGCTTGCGAATAGCTTAAGGGAAGATTCATTAACTCAGCTAAAACAAATAAAACGGGATGCTCAAAAGACGGTTTCAATGACAGAAAGCATTTTAAATGTACTTGCTTTGATAGTTGTTATTTACATTGTCTCTCTATCAGCATTCTTTCACTTGCAAATTATACGTGCGATTAAACGCTTAACAAATAGCTTCACACATTTCTTAGACGGAGATTTGGAAGCACAAATTTATGATTTAAAAAGAAAAGACGAAATTGGTATTTTAGCCAAGGCAGCTAATAAGTTTAGAGAGCTAAGTAAAGACCTATCTGAAGCGAAGCAAAGTGCTGAGCATACAACAAAAGTTAAGTCAGAGTTTTTAGCAAATATGAGCCATGAAATTAGAACACCGATGAATGGTATTTTAGGCATGGCTCGCCAGATGAGCCGCACGACACTCACACAAGAACAAAGCAAAATGCTACACCTCATACAGTCTTCAGGTGCTAGCTTATTAGTGATTATTAACGACATTCTTGATTTGAGTAAAATTGAGGCTTCAAAAATTGAACTTGAGTCTGAACCAGTAGATTTAAGCTATCTTTTAGAGGAGCTAAAACACCTATTTCAGGAGCAAGCAGCTAGTAAGAATATTCAGCTTTATATCTCTACAACTCCGGAAGTTGAAAAACTGACTTTTTTGGCCGATGAAACGCGCTTAAAGCAGGTATTGATAAATTTACTGGGTAACGCTGTTAAGTTCACAGAGAGAGGAAGCGTTTCGTTAACTGTAAACATACAAGAGATTGGGTTTGATGAAGTAAAGCTTACGTTTAATGTATCAGACACAGGGATCGGGATTGCAAGTGAACACTTGAATACACTATTTGAAGCATTTTCTCAGGCAGATACGTCTATTACAAGACGTTTTGGTGGTACAGGGTTGGGCCTCACTATATCAAATAAATTATTAGATTTGATGGAAGCACCTCTACAAGTCGAAAGTGCACTAGGAGAAGGATCTCATTTTTATTTTTCTCTGTTAGCAAAGCGCACACTATCTTCAATGGACTTAGATCATAAAGATGCTTCATTAACTACACCTAAAGAAGATATAGATTTATCGAATATTAATGCGCTTGTTGTCGAAGATAATGACATTAATCAGATAGTGATTGAAGCGATGCTCAATGAATTTAATATTACCTCTATAAATATGGCAAACAATGGTCAGGAAGCTGTTGAACAATGTGAACTAGGTGTATTTGATATTATCTTTATGGATATGCAAATGCCAGTATTAGATGGTCCGCAAGCCACTGTAAAAATTAGAGAGTTTTCTGCTTTCAAACATACACCAATTATTGCTTTAACTGCTAATGTATTAAGTGCAGATAAGCAGCGCTGTTTTGATGCCGGAATGGATGATTATATCGCAAAGCCACTCGAGTATGACGCTTTGAGGTCTATCTTGCTAAAGTGGTGTAGAACAAATATTAAGCGGACATAGTATGGATATTTATAATAAAGGTGGTGCAAGTTTAGTTGGTTCGAAGGTATTTTTAACAATAGTTTCCTTTGTGTTTTTTATTTTTGCCTTATTTGCAGTTTATTTTTTTGAAGGACACGTTAAAAGTGATGTTTTAGGGTCAATTGATCAAGAGTTTACTGAGACACAAGAGCGCTTAAAAGAAATAGTAACTAGTTCAATTGCTGAGTCAAAATCAGATCTCCGCTTTTTATACTCAACCCCCCCTATATCGGGATTACCAAGAGCTGAATTTAATGATGGAATTGATCCATACGATGGTACTACATACAACCAATGGAAAGAGCGTCTAGAAACCATATTTATTGGCTTTATGGAAAATAACCTTGCAGTTGAGCAACTTCGTATTGTCGCTGTTACAGCCGAGGGTAAAGAGTTAATACGCGTGCAAAGGGTAGGTGTATCTGTAGAGGCTGTACCTGATTACTCATTGCAAGCTAAAAGCGGTGAGCCATACTTTTTACCAAGCTCTCAGCTTGAAACGAATCAAATTTACATGTCGCCACTTACATTAAATAAAGAATTTGGTGAAGTGGTTTTTCCCTACCAGCCAATGTTACGTTTTTCTATTCCCATTTTTAGTGATAAAGGAAAGCGGTATGCATTTTTAATTATGAATGTAAATGCGAATGCACTCATTAATAATCTTAAACATACAGTTTTCGATTACTCGGAGTTAATCATTAGTAGCTCTGAAGGTGACTTTGTCTACCATCCTATTGAAGAATATCAATTTTCACGAGACTTAAATCCTGACATAACGTGGGATAAACTTTACAAGCAGAAAATACAATATCAGGGATTGTATACGGTAGAACCAAAACTTAACCCTGAATTACAGTTTTATGTTCATTCGGAAAAGGTACAAACAAGACCAGGTAATAAGTATGGGTATATAAACTTTAGTCTTCTAGTTCCTGATAAACATATAGAAGCATTGATTAATAAGAAGCGTATCATTACATACAGTTTTTTAGTTGCAGTCATAGCTTTAACCTCTGTGTTATTAATCATGTTTTATCGAAATGCGACAAGAAGTCAGTTATTAGCAGAAGCTCGCAGAGAAGCCTCTGCAATAGTTGATGGGTCTATCGATGCAATCGTTGGGTTAAATTTAGATGGTGAGTTAACAAGTGTAAATAATACGGCGGAGCGTTTGTTATCAATTTCTAAAGTGACAGCATTAGGGAAGCTAGCCAAAGATGTTGAGTTTCTCTCAAAATTACCAATCCACACCTACGTAACTGATATTAAAAGCTCTAAATCACAAATTAAAGATGAATTATCTGAACAGTTTGGCGAAACAACGCTTCATTACGCTATATCTGTTAGCCCTGTTTTTTCTGAACACAATACCTTAATAGGGCTTGCTTTAATTATTAGAGATATAACAAAAGAAAAAGATGCAGAGATAAAAGTAAAACGATTAAATACAGAGCTTGAAGCGAAAGTTAGAAAGCGTACTCAAGCGCTTGCTGAGGCCAAAGATGATGCTATCAAGCATAGCGATATAAAAAGTGCTTTCATATCGAATATAAGCCATGAGCTTCGTACTCCGCTTAATGGAGTCATTGGTACTTTAAATATTTTAAAACGAGAAGAGTTGTCTGATAAATCACGAAACCTTGTTGAAATGATGGATCTAAGTGCGTCAAATTTAAATCTATTAATTAATGACATACTTGATTTATCAAAGATCGAAGCAGGTAAACTGGATCTAAATCTTAAAACAATCAATTTACAACTGCTAATTGAAAGATTAGTTGAATCGAGTGCTATTCGAGCCTTTGATAAAGGATTAAATGTATATTTAGATACCAGTGACTTAAACTGTGAGAATGTTAAAACAGATCCGCTCAGACTCACCCAAATTTTAAATAACTTAATCAGTAATGCGATAAAATTTACTGACAAAGGCTATATCAAAGTCATTGTTAGTTCTGAGCGCATATCAGAAGGTACACATAATTTAAAAGTGAAGGTCCAAGATACGGGAATAGGGATCGCGCCTAGTACACAAGGACAATTATTTGATGCATTTCAGCAGGCAAGTACTGCAATATCAGAAAAGTTTGGGGGGTCTGGACTTGGCTTGTCTATTTGTAAACAATTATGCCAATTAATGGATGGAGACATTTCTGTAAGTTCAACGTTAAACCAAGGCAGTGTTTTCACCTTCAATATTAAAGTTCGCTGCAATGCAGAAAGCATTCAGGTTCCTGAAAAATGTTACGAGAATAAAGCAATTTTGGTGGCGAGCAGTAATCAGAATATTTGGGAAGTTTTAGATAAGGCAATCAGTTTACAGGGAGGTATTGTCAGCACATGCTCTATGGCGGAACTTGGTGCACATAAAAGCAAAGCTTTTGACTACGTGTTCTTAGACTATGAAGATGATACTACTAATAACATAGGTTCAATCATTGAAGTTTTAAGCGAAAATAACAAAAGTGCTCAATTTATAACGTTTCATCAACCAGGAAATCCACTCCCTAAAGGTATTGCATCAAAAGTATCTCAAATCACTAAACCTATAACCCAAACAGAGCTGGTGCAAGTAGCTGGCTACGAAGTGCCAAAAAGTGAGCCATTATATCTACTTTCTGAAACCAGCGGCTTTGAACTTTCAGATGATGTCATTGAGCAATTAAAAGATTGTACGGTATTGATTGTCGATGATAACGAAATCAACATTGAAGTTGCTAAAGGCGCATTAGATGAGCTGCCTATAAATATTTTAACAGCAAGTAATGGACAAGATGCACTTGAACTTTTAAATCACTTCAACACAAATGAGAAGCAAATAAACTGCATACTGATGGATTGCCAAATGCCAATTTTAGATGGTTATCAAGTATGTGAAAAAATACGCACAGGAAAAGCAGGAGATTCGTTTATTGATATTCCTATCATTGCAATGACCGCAAGCGCTATGGCTGGTGAAAAGGAAAAATGCTTAGCTGTGGGGATGAGTGATTATGTGAGTAAGCCAATTGAGGCAGTTAAAGTATTAGAAAAGGTCGTCAAATGGTCGTTATCAAGCTACGAGGGACAATCTAAAGCAATGCCTCTTGCTGCTAATGAACTCGAAGAAGAAAAGCTCTGGGACCGCGAACAAGCCCTTGCACGATTATTAAATAAAGAAGTCTTACTAAACAAAATTTGTGAAGTGTTTGTTGTAAAAGCACCTATTAAAGTGCAGGAACTAATAGAGCAACACAAACAAGGGAATAGTGAAGAGGTCCGTCAAATAGCGCATGCGTTAAAAGGGATGTGTGGTGAAATTAGTGCTAACAAACTAAGAGAAATATTTTCTGATATTGAGGTGGTAGCTGAGAAAGGTAATTTAGATATAGGCACTCAACTAGACTCAATTGAACAATTGATACCTAAGTTAGTAGAAGATATGGCAAGGAGAGATGTGTGATAGAGTATCAACAGGTGAGTTTTATTAGCTCACCTGTATTGTGTGTTTATTAAATGTTTTCTTTGAGAATGACGGAGATTGCCTCATCTAGCTTCTCTTGAATATCCTTCGGAACTCGACCGAATTCATAAGAAAAGTTTCTTCCTTTCACTTTTTTGCGAGCAAACTGATCTTTATTTTCAAATTTGAATAATGTGGTCACAACTGGTTTATCTGTAGTTGGCTTGAAGGACTTAGATTCATCCGCTATTAGTTTGCTGAGTTTGTCTTTAAGGTCTTCTTTGATAAAGCCACCACTAACTTTTAGCTCATTAACTTTACTTTTTAGCTCTTCAGTGAAATCACTTAGTTGATCACCTAATAAAGCCTGTGTTGCCAATAGCGCTTTATAGTCACTGTGGTTGAGCAATGAAATATCTGGAAAAACAGAAATTAAATCACTATCGATTGTTGCGGCCTGTAGTGCTTTACTTACCTTTGATTGACTTAAGCCATGACGTTCCGCTAACTCAGCCTGGTTCAACTTCTTGCCATGTTCAGCTAAGTACGCCTCTTTGTCTCGCTCTAAGCGTAATCCAATTTCACGTAAGCTGTGCTCTTTAAATGACTGTAGTGATGTAGCGAGAGCCTTTGCATCGTTTAGACTGATTTCGTCATCAGTAACTAGCATTGAGAAAGTTTCTATAGCACCGCTTTTCTCAAGTACATAGGCGCGACGGCGTGAACCATCAAGAACGTCAATCTTATTATCCGGCAGACGTCGACCAATTGCTGGGTAGAACTGTTGATTATCTAATGTTGATAAGTCTTGAAGCGACTCTTCTGTTAATAGTGATTGTTCGCGCCCATTGATTTCAAAAGTGACGACTGTATTTGATTTAAGCTGCTCATATGACAACGTAACCGGTGTGAATGTGGCTTCTTGGCCTGACTTTAATGTCCAGACTTTACTTTGACCTACGCTGACTACTCCCAGATGCTTAGAGAGCACTTCATCAAGTGGTGTTTCACTCTTTTCAGCTTCAATTCTCAAGCGCTTGGCCAAACTCTCAAGTTGGTTCTTATTGCTATCTGCAATAGCTTCTTCTGAGCCTGCAGTGTTGCCGAGTGGAGAGACCGTACCTCTTTTTTTAGCCATTTTTATTGCTCCTTCTCTTGTTCGCGCCACACTTTTTGAATATCACGGTGTAGTTGGCTGGTAACTTCATATCCATTTTGTTGTGCATTCTGGAAAGTCATCTTGGTTTTAGGGTATTCACTTTTAGACATATCAAATACGGTTGATAGTAATGATGAAGCTTGTCTCACAGCTTCACTATTGTTGAACTCTGTTGAGTAAAGGTAAGTTGAAAAACTATCATAAAGGTTGTTCTGTAAATCAGTAGTGGTTGAACTCTCTTTGTGATTTGTAAGCAGTATTTTCATAAAGTCATAACCCGGGTGTTTCGCATTTTTTAGTAGCGTCCATACTTGCGGGATATAACTAAAATATGAGCACGTAGCATCAATATCATTTTCAGTAACAGATAATGGGAAAATAACACTCGTACCAGCGTAGTAAGCGTTGTATGTCGCGTAGCCTAATGATGGAGGCGTATCTATGATAATGATATCGAATTCATCTTTAACTTGTTCAATGATGTCGTGCAGTATCGAGTAAGGAGAGCTTAGTTGCTGGTTGAATACTGCTTCATGAAACCAGCCCTCAATTGCTCGATCTGATTGTGAAGCTGGTAAAATACGCAAGTTAGGAATAGTGGTCGGCAAGAACGCTTCACTGATAGCTTCTTTTAGCGTTTCGTTTTCATCAAGCTCATAGTTCCCCATGATTAAGTCACCAACAGATAAGCAGCCTTCTTGTGCTGATTCAGGGGCATAATACATTGATAAAGTGCCTTGGCCATCCATATCAATTAAGCCTACACGATAGTTTTGATGAAACTCAGTTGCCAAACCAGATGCAGCTGTAGCTGCAGTAACAGTCTTACCAACACCACCTTTTTGGTTTTGAACAACTATAACTTGTAGGTCTTGGCTTTCACTGCGAACAAATGGTAATTGTTTTTTTAGTTCATCAGGAAGTGAATCTCGTACTTTGTAGACCTCTTCGATATCCAATAACCACTGACTCTCTTCATGTCTTCTTGGGTTAATTTTTAGAGCTTTGCAGTACTTATCTAACGTTCTTGCATCAATATCTAAGTACGCCACTGCTTCAGCTTTAGTAAACACTCTAAGCTCTTTGCGGTGGTTATTTAGAAGGCGTCTATTACGGCGTTGAATGTACAGTTCTGAACCTTCTTTTAGCTCGTCAAACGAGATATCGGTAGCTTCTACTTTAGAGATAGTCATTGTGAACCTTACTGAATGTGTTTTTTTATAGTGTATGCTTTAATTTTTAGATGGTAAAGCGAAAATTAATGCATGAGCTAATTTTTAATGCTCAAAAAATATTATCTCAAATTCTTCTTAAAAAAGCCTGTTTTTCTTATAAATTTTGATTTTTTCACGCTGTTAAGCGCGATTTACTGGATAGCATAGGATGGTCGTCAGTTATTAATTATCTGGTGTTTTCTATGAATAATCAGCAATACTCAATGGCCGAGCGATGGCTTAATTTATTTGAGCTGTGTTTGGGTTTGATGTTTTTTAGTGCAGGAGCTTTCTATGCTTA
Organism: Pseudoalteromonas sp. BZA4; assembly: GCF_040104395.1. Classification (NCBI taxonomy): domain Bacteria; kingdom Pseudomonadati; phylum Pseudomonadota; class Gammaproteobacteria; order Alteromonadales; family Pseudoalteromonadaceae; genus Pseudoalteromonas; species Pseudoalteromonas sp. BZA4. The sequence continues at coordinate 3,295 of NZ_JBECOT010000065.1, read as the reverse complement.
TCTGTTTTGTATGACAGGTAAAACTGATTTCATATTGCTATTTGTGACGTTCATAGGCTTTGTGGCTGGTATAGCAATGATAGGGAGAGCCATCGTTTGCATGTCTGCTTGGCACTCACATCACAATCAAAGGAGTTGTAATCGAATGTTTACTTTAAAACGAATTGGGCATGATGACGTTAAATTAAGTGATGTTAAGACGCTTGAAGATATAGTTAGAAAACTAGTTTCGTCATATGCTTCTATCCGTATTACTAAGAAGAGTGGGTTGAATAATGTTATCTTCGTTACCGTTGAAAATGGGGTTGTAAAGGATACATATACAGGAGAATTGATAGACTTTGAAGCATTGGGCAGTTAACACCATGAAAGTGTTTATATACTGGCTAATTCAAAACCCTAACATCTTAGCTATGATTTTATTAGCTTTCCTCTTACTCACCGCGATTATATTCATAATTTTATGCTTTAACTTTAGCCTGGCTTTAGGGCTGCTTTATTTAGTGTGTGAATACGCGGCTATACGCTTCCTACTAATGCCTTTCATTAGTGAAGTGCTGCGCCCATAGCTAGCGCACTAATAGAATAGCTTGGTACGCTCCATGAGCATGCTAATAGCATTAGACTCCCTGCTTTTAACTTTAGGTGATAGTAAATCTTTGAATTGCGCTGTTTCAAATACATGGAGATGGTTATCACCTTGTATTGATTTACAGTTAGGGCAAGTGTTTGCCCAGTACTTACCGCCGTATTGCTTAGAAAATCTCAGCTCAATTGTATAAGGGCGCGGAAATGGTGGTTCATCTTCGCAAAATGGCGTCCCTAACCACCAAAACACGGGGATTACTTCTGAACATCTATAGCAAGTTTCAATGTCGGCTATGAACGGCTTATCTGGGGATTTGCGAGCAGTTGTGTACAGCTCTCTAGGAATTGAGAACTTATCTGCAACAGCAATTATTTTAGAGCCTTTCTTGCTGGTATTGCTGCATGATTGGCAAAGCCTTGGTGATAGCTTTGAGTTTAGAGGTCGCCAATTGTATGGATCTTTAAGAACGTCAGAGGCATTAAGTTTGATCCAGCTTCTTAATGCCGAACCATTTGAAATGCTATATGGTCTCCAGTCTTGCTCTTGTTCAGATACAATTTCGATGCCCAAATAGATTGACTGTCCTTTATGGCTAAATTGCCCAATCACATCACATACTGAGTCATGGTAGTAATAATCAGTTTGAACCCCTTCAAATGTACAATATTTTATATCTCTTTGTATTTCTTTGAGGCATTGATAGCAATTTTGATGGATCTGTATTGTTGTCTCAGCCTTTTTGTTTTCTAAGATGACATCTTTAATTAGTTTTTTGGCTTTCTTATAACTATCACTTAGGCTGATGCAGTTGTTAGTTTTTGGGTGGATGAGCATCTTATTTTGCATAGAAGACAAATCACACATAAGCGCTTCACCACAATATGGACAAGTATAGGTTCCGCCCACTTGAATCGATTGAGCTGCAATTAAATGGCCTGAGTAATTGATACCAAATGGGACCGGTATTTCGTGCATATTTGTATCTTTATTTAAGGAATTATTTAAGATAGTCTGCTATACATGATTTAATAACATTAAAAAACACTATAGGTGCATCATGGAAATGCCCGATTTATCGCATAATTTTAAGCTATTCATGTTGGCTTTTAACATTACCATTCTTTCAATTGGGTTGGGTTATTTTATTTACTCTGGGGTTTATACCTTGGTAGGGTTCTTCTAAATAATCTTTATGCTTTCGCAATAGGTAAATCTGAAAGTTTTGTTGTATAACTCAAAGGTGCTAAATCATCTTTAGGCCGCCAAGACTGAGAGAACCCTTCACTTGCGAGCTTTATTGCACTACGTCCAAATTTTCTATTTATCTCATCAATGACCAACGTTTTTGAGCTAATATTCAGTGGTAAAGTCTCAGATAACAGTTCAAGTTGTTGCATATCATCGTGTAATGAAAGTTCTTCAAAAATAACGCCAGCTTTTTTGTATTTAAACCCCTTCTTATAAATAGCTTTTAATGCAAAGCTTGCATAAGACACCAGTGTTGATGTATCCGCGGTGGGGTAGGGTAGTTTAATTGATTGTGACTTATGATACTGCGGCTCTGCCTGTCTAAATGAATCTGTGTGGATGAATATTGTTATTGCCGATGTGTAAGATTTAAATCGACGAAGTTTAAACGCAGCCTTTGTTGCATGTGCTGTAACAGCTTCAGAAAGCTCCGTAAGCTCTATCACCGGTTTTCCCATACTCTGAGATACGCAAATTCTATCGCGAGAGTCGTTTACATCTTTCAATTCAACCGCAGATTTTCCTCGTAACTCTTCCACAGTACGGGCAAGAACAACTGTGAACGTCTTTTTGATCCAACTAATGTCGGCATTTTTAAGGTCATACCCCGTATAGATTCCAAATTTATTTAGCTTTTTAGTAGTTCTACTTCCAACCCCCCAAATATCCTCTACAGGAGTATGTTTGAGAGCCCAATCAATTTTGTATTGTGAATCTAATACAACCACACCATTGGTGTGTTCTTTCCACTCTTTCTTTTTGGCGCAGTGACTTCCAAGTTTCGCTAGTGTCATTGTCTGAGATATACCCAAGCCACAACTAATACCTAAGTTCCTCTTAAGTGTCCTCTGTATGGTGTGTGCGTAGTCTTTTATATCTTTTGTAAAGTTTATATCGATGCGCCCAAAGCATTCATCAACAGAGTATCGTATTGTATCGAATAGGAAGTACTCTAACTCGGTATGAAAACGGTTACTCAAATCACCAAACAGCGTGAAATTACTCCCCCACAAGTGACCACCATGCGCAGCCACCAGTTGTTTAACTTTAAATGCTGGCTCTCCCATTTTGATACCTAAATCTTTGATAGCTTGATTTCGAGCTACAACATTGCCCTGGTTAGAACTAAGAACGCCAAGAGGGGTTTTATCAAAGTCGTATTGGGGGTTAAAGAGTTGGCAAAACGAAACGTAAGCAGCATTGATGTCGCAAAGAACCCACATAATTAGAATATCTTGATTAAACCAGTGACAACGCCCCAGACTACATGAGTATCCCAGTCATTGTTTTCATCGATATCAATTTCAATTGGCTCGAAGTCGGGGTTTTTAGGCGTTGTTTCCTAAAAGTTTGAACTATCTTGCCAGCCTGTGATCAGATCATCTATATCCTACTAGCCTGTGCAACAACAATGAGCAAAATCACAAACTGGTCTCACTATAATCAAGCCCTCGTTAA
>NZ_JBECOT010000064.1:0-20136 GCF_040104395.1 Pseudoalteromonas sp. BZA4 | reverse complement strand
TCGAAAGCAGAATGAAGAGCTTGTTCTATATTCACAAAAAAATCCGTAGTTAGTTGCCTAACTACGGATTGTGCATGATCATTCTGATCGGTCAACTGATCAACTTCTTAACTGATCAGCATTAGGCACTTGGCCGCTTTTGTTAAGTAAGGTGTGTTATTAGCAGTTAGTTTCTTCTGCGTTAACACCTTCTTTTACTTCTTCACATGCATCTTCAACTGCATTTTGTGTATCAGTAATTGCTTCATCAATACGCTCACCTGCGTCTTCAGCAGAGTTGTCTTCACAACCCATGATGAATAAACCTGAAAATAGGGCGATAGTAGCGGCTTTTAAAGTTGAATTTTTCATAATGAAATTCCTTGTAAATTTAAAATAAAGTAAGTGGTTATCTGCTTTTAACTACTTAGGGACACTGCCTCTAAGTGCTCCTGATACCAGCGAAATAACTAGTAATACTAAAAATATAAAAAAGATAATCTTAGCGATGCCTGCAGCGGCTCCTGCGATACCGCCAAAACCTAACACTGCTGCGATTAACGCGATAACTAAAAAAGTAATTGTCCAGCGTAACATAGTGGTCTCCTTGGCTATTTAAATTTTCTTAAGTTCGATGTAACTGAAGCGAGTTCTGTGCCAGAAGTTTTATTTTATATATTTCAATGGGTTGTGTGTTTTTGTCGTTCTTTATAGGGTTCATCATTTGGTAACTTTTACGAGTAAGCATGTAACTTATTCATAGTGATATTTTTTCATATTGAGCTGAATGAGGAAAAAGAGAATCGCTATTATTGGTAAGACCAATTTAACTTTATTTTGAGGGGCTAGCTCTAACACCTTGTTGTGCGTGGTTTTTAGGCATTTTACTATGGTTAGTTAATAGCTGAACATATAACGTCTGGCTATATTGACTATTTATATCATCTATAACGGGGCTTTAAATGCGCTAATAGTAGGGTGTTAATTATATGTGCGTCATGTTATTTTAAATTTAATTGGTTTTACCAATTTACAATGGTGCTATACAAATGAATTTTGTTTGTTATTATTGGTGCATAATTATTTAACAAAAATAACTTTTTATTTTAAGTAAGCGAGGGGAGTCGTATGGATATAGGTGGATTACTCACCACTGCGGCCAGTTTGATGGTGACAGGCATGGTAGGCGTGTTTGTTTTTCTGACTATTTTGATTTCAGCAGTCACTTTAATGTCAAAGGTAGTAGGTCGATTTGATGATCCTGCAACTGCAGAACCTACGCGTACAGCAAAAATTCAACCTCAACAGGGTGTGCCACAGGCACATATTGCAGCAATCAGCGCTGCAATTGCTCAATTTCGAAATAAACAAAAATAACGGGGCAGCTTAAACATGGCTAAATTAAAACTAACCGAATTAGTATTGCGCGACGCACACCAGTCTCTTTTGGCAACGCGTATGCGCTTAGACGACATGCTACCCATGGCAGAAAAACTCGATAATGCGGGTTATTGGTCAATTGAATCATGGGGTGGTGCGACGTTTGACTCGTGTATCCGTTATTTAGGTGAAGATCCTTGGCAACGTATTCGCGAGCTAAAAGCGGCAATGCCAAACACTAAGCAACAAATGCTACTGCGCGGACAAAATCTTCTAGGTTACCGTCATTATGCTGATGATGTAGTCGAAAAGTTTGTTGAGCGTGCCCACAAAAACGGTGTTGATGTTTTCCGTATTTTCGATGCGATGAACGATGTACGTAACCTTGAAACTGCCATTAAAGCTGCAGTTAAAGTAGGTGCTCATGCCCAAGGTACTATTTCGTACACAGTAAGCCCAGTCCATACGCTTGATATGTGGCTGAAACTTGCAAAACAACTAGAAGATCTTGGCTGTCATTCAATTTGTATCAAAGATATGGCGGGTTTATTAAAGCCATATGATTGCGAGCAGTTGATCAAAGGCTTAAAAGAAACTGTGTCTATTCCTATTGCGATGCAATGCCACGCGACGACAGGTTTAAGTACTGCAACTTACCAAAAAGCAATCGATGCGGGTATCGATATGCTTGATACGGCTATTTCGTCAATGAGTATGACCTATGGTCATAGCGCAACAGAAACCATTGTTTCAATCGTAGAAGGCACAGAGCGTGACACCGGCCTTAATTTAAATGAGTTAGAAGAAATTGCCGCTTATTTCCGTGATGTACGTAAGAAATACGCTGCATTTGAAGGCAGTCTTAAAGGTGTTGATGGCCGTATCTTATTAGCCCAAGTACCTGGCGGTATGTTAACTAACATGGAAAATCAGCTTAAAGAGCAAGGTGCTGCTGATAAGCTTGATCAAGTATTACTTGAGATCCCGCGTGTACGTGAAGACTTAGGTTACATTCCTCTAGTTACACCAACGTCGCAAATTGTAGGTACTCAAGCGGTACTTAATGTACTGACTGGCGAGCGTTATAAAACCATCACAAAAGAAACCGCGGGTGTACTAAAAGGCGAGTATGGTGCAACACCGGCGCCAATGAATAAAGAGCTACAAGAGCGTGTACTAGAGGGGGCTGAAGCAATTACGTGCCGTCCTGCTGATAAGCTTGAACCTGAACTTGAGAAGCTTGAAGCAGAGTTATTAAGTGAAGCTAAAGAGCAAGGTTTAGAGCTTGCTGATGACGTGATTGATGATGTGCTTACTTACGCATTATTCCCTCAAATCGGCCTTAAGTTTATTAAAAACCGTAACAACCCTGATGCGTTTGAAGCAATTCCAACGGGTGAAGTCGCTAAGTCAGAAACTAAGCCAGCCTCTACAAGCCCTGCAAAAGCAGAGCAATACAGCGTTAAAGTTGATGGCAAAGTTTACGATGTCGTTGTAGCGCAAGGTGGTGAGCTCAAAGAAGTAACCCTAAAAGACAGTGAGTTAATTCCTCAGTCAGCTTCAGCGTCTGTTAGCGAAACCTTAAACGCGCCGTTAGCAGGCAATATTTTCAAAGTGAAGGTAAAAGCTGGCCAAACAGTAAATGAAGGTGATGTGGTTATCATTATGGAAGCGATGAAAATGGAAACAGAAGTTCGCGCTGCACACTCAGGCACAATAGCTGAAGTATTAGTAGCAGAAGGCGACTCTGTTGCCACTGGCGATGCGCTAATCGCACTGGCATAGGAGACAGAGGATGGATGGTGTTTTAAACCTCTGGCATGCCACGGGTATTGCTAACTTTACTTTTCCGGCATTGATCATGATTGCGGTTGGTTGCTTGTTACTCTATTTAGCAATCGCCCGTAACTTTGAGCCACTGTTGTTATTACCTATCGGCTTTGGGGCTATTTTAACTAATATCCCAGTTGCTGGGTTATCTGAGCCGGGTGGTCTTTTATATTACGTGTACCATATCGGGATTGACTCTGGGGTATTCCCACTTTTGATCTTTATGGGCGTGGGTGCACTCACAGACTTTAGTGCCCTGATAGCAAATCCGCGTATGTTGCTGTTGGGCGCGGCTGCGCAGTTTGGTATTTTTGCTACTTTATTTGGTGCAATTCTACTTAACTTTATTCCTGGCTTTGAATTTTCGCTACAGGATGCATCGGCCATCGCTATTATTGGTGGGGCAGATGGTCCAACAGCTATTTTCTTAGCATCTAAGTTGGCACCTGATTTACTTGGTGCAATCGCAGTAGCGGCTTATTCATACATGGCACTTGTGCCAATTATTCAGCCGCCAATTATGCGCGCACTAACAACGCAAGAAGAGCGCGAAATTCAAATGCCGCAACTTCGTACAGTATCGAAAAAAGAGAAAATTGTTTTTCCATTAATGGTGCTTAGTTTAACTATCTTGTTTTTACCTGCGGCAACACCGCTGGTAGGTATGTTCTGCTTAGGTAACTTGATGCGTGAATCGGGCGTGGTTGATCGTTTAAGCAATAGTGCACAAAACGAAATCATCAACATTACCACCATTTTCTTAGGCTTAGCGGTAGGCTCAAAGCTTGCAGCCGATAAGTTCTTAACCGTAGAAACAATCGGTATTTTGGTGTTAGGTGCTTTAGCCTTTGCAATCGGTACAGCTTCAGGGGTGTTTATGGCAAAAGGTCTTAATAAGATCTCTAAATCGCCAATCAACCCATTAGTAGGTGCAGCCGGTGTGTCAGCGGTACCAATGGCAGCACGTGTGGTTAATAAGGTAGGCCTTGAGAGCAACCCGCATAACTTCTTGTTAATGCATGCCATGGGACCAAACGTAGCAGGGGTATTAGGAAGTGCCGTTGCAGCAGGTATTTTGTTAGCGATTGTTGGCTAAGTCGATTTACTTCCAACCGACTGGCGCAGTAATTTTACTGCGCTTTTTTTTGCCTATAGACTAGGGTCACCCTAAAGAAATTGCAGTTAAATGATAGTTGTGTAAGGAAGCCGCCATGAATGTTTTTATTATCTTATTATGCCTTTTTGTTACTTTGGTTATTTTAATACCGCTACTTGAAAAGTATCAGTCTAAAATGGGGCTTGATGGCGCGACAAAGTATGCAAAGTATATTTGGCCACTGGTGATGATTTCGCTGATTATTCAACTTATCTATGTTCTTTTAAGGTAATAATAGTATTAACCCGCAGTGCTATCAGTACTGATTTTAGTAAAGTCGATAATAGTTTTAGCCGGATTTATTTGGTACAAAAAAGCCGCTTCAATTTGAAGCGGCTTTTTTTATATTTACTTAACTACTTATTTAACGCTAATTGTAACTCACGGTTACGCTGTAATTGAGCTAAGAAGTTATCAGCAATCGGTTTAAACTTAGCTAGCTCATCGCGCGGTAGAGGCTCTGATTTAGGTAGCTTGACCGTTTTAGGGTTACGGTGAACACCGTTTACTAAGAATTCATAGTGTAAGTGTGGGCCCGTTACACGACCTGTCGCACCTACGGTACCAATCTTCTGGCCTTGTTTCACTTTCTGACCAGTTCTAACCATCTTTTTGTTTAAGTGTAAGTACTTAGTCACATATTGTGTGCCATGGCTAATAAATACATAGTTACCGTTGTATTTACTGTAGCCTGCTTTAATCACTTTACCATTACCCGATGATACAACTGGCGTACCGGTACGCGCTGCGTAATCAATACCGTTATGTGGTTTTACCGTTTTGGTCACTGGGTGTAAACGACGCGGGTTAAAGCTCGAGCTAATATATTTAAAGTTAACTGGCGCACGTAAGAAGGCTTTTTTCATGCTACGGCCTTCAGGTGTGTAGAAGTTACCATCGGTATGGCGAATAGCGGTATAACGCTCACCTTGGTTAATAAATTCTGCGGCAATAATTTTACCATCACCAATGTACTCACCATCAACATAGTGAGCTTCATAAATTAGACCAAATTGGTCACCTTTACGAATGTCATTAGCAAAGTCGACATCCCAACCGAAAATGTCAGCAAAATTCATAATTTGACGCTCGCTTAAACCAGCGGCAATACCTGACGTCCAAAAGCTATTAGAGATCTCGCCGCCAGCAGATTTACTTAGCGTTTCGATTTCTTTGCTATCGATAGAAGTGTCGTAATTACCTTCGTCATTTAATGTAACGTATAAGGTATCTGTTTTTGAGATCACATAACGCAGCTGAGCTAGAGAACCATCTTCAGCTGTTGCAAAGCTTAAGATTTCGCCTGGGTGAATTTTTGTTAACTTACGAGTTTCTGCGTTGGTATTAACAAGTTTGTGTAATGTTTGCGCTGAGAAGCCCGCACGTTTAAAGATAAGTGCTAAATTATCGCCATTACGTACTTCATGGTCGATAAGCTCGTATTCTGGAAGTTTTGCTGCTGCTTGCTGTGAATTAAGCTCAGTTAGTTTTTCGTTATCATCAACTTTAACTTGTAATTCGTAGCGTTTGCCAATTTCAAGTGCTTTTGCACTGTTATCCTTTGAAGCGGTGGCTTTTTCAGAAGGCAATAATGCCAAGCCAACAATAGCAGAAACCAAACCGAGAATAAGCAGTTTGTGTTTTTTGGGAAGTTTGTGCACTACGTGAACCATATCGTGCCTTTTCTGCTGTCAAGAAATTTAAATACTAATATCGCAGGATATACCTAAAATAGAGCAAATACCAGTGTTTTGTAGATTTAAACTGGCGCTATTTTACGCTAGAATTGCTCAGCGCGTTAAACTTTTTTGGTTAAAATTGCAGCAGATGCCTATGGTTAAACTAAATCTATATTAGTTAACTAAAGTACCTTCATTAAATTGCAATAACGCGGTATAAAGAACAATCATGCGCGCTGCCTTCAGGGCTGTTTCTTAAACTATTTAAGTTAGGCTTTTTTCTAGTGTCGCTTTTTGGTGCTAACTAGCTAAATTTTAAAGTTTTTAGCTCTATATTTATAACCCTGACAGGCCACCACGCCCCGGTAGCTGAATTTTTGGAGTAATACACAGTGGATTTACAAACCGCTCTAGCTGAGATAAAACGCGGTGCAGAAGAGATATTAATTGAAGACGAATTAGTCGAAAAGCTAAAGTCTGGTAAGAAACTTAAGATCAAAGCGGGTTTCGATCCAACTGCGCCTGATCTGCATTTAGGTCATACAGTTCTTATCAACAAAATGAAAACCTTCCAAGACCTAGGTCATGAAGTGATTTTCTTAATCGGTGACTTCACCGGTATGATTGGTGATCCAACGGGTAAAAACGTAACTCGTAAACCGTTAACTCGTGAAGATGTTTTAGCTAATGCTGAAACCTATAAAGAGCAAGTATTTAAAATACTTGATCCTGCTAAAACAACTGTTGCATTCAACTCTGCTTGGATGGAGAACTTAGGTGCAGCAGGTATGATTAAACTGGCTGCGCGTCAAACAGTAGCACGTATGCTAGAACGTGATGACTTTAAAAAGCGTTATGCCAACGGTCAATCGATTGCTATCCACGAATTTTTATATCCACTGGTACAAGGTTGGGACTCAGTTGCATTAGAAGCTGATGTTGAGCTTGGCGGTACAGATCAACGCTTTAACCTATTAATGGGTCGTGAATTACAAAAAGACGAAGGTCAAAAGCCACAAACAGTACTTATGATGCCATTGCTTGAAGGTACTGATGGCGTTCAGAAAATGTCTAAGTCATTAGGTAATTACATTGGTATTACTGATGAGCCAAACGACATGTTTGGTAAAGTAATGTCTATCAGCGATGATCTAATGTGGCGTTACTATGACTTATTAAGTGCATTATCTATCGAAGAAATTGCTGCGCTTAAACAGCGTGTTGCTGATGGTGCAAACCCGCGTGACATCAAGATTGAGCTTGCAAAAGAAATGATTGCACGTTTTCACAGTGAAGAAGCAGCCGAAGGTGCTCATCAAGATTTCATCAAGCGTTTCCAAAAGAATGCATTACCAGATGAGATCCCAGAAGTGACAGTAACAATTGCTGAAGACACTGTGTTTATCACTAATCTATTAAAAGAAGCTAACCTTGTAGCTAGTACGTCAGAAGCAATGCGTATGATTAAACAAGGTGCTGTAAAGATTAATGGTGAAGAGAAAGTAACGGATACTAAGCTTGAAGTTGCTAAAGGCACAACACAGATTTACCAAGTAGGTAAACGTAAGTTTGCTAAAATCACCTTAGCTTAATTAAGCTAATTGGTATAAAAAACCAGCTGCGGCTGGTTTTTTTGTGCTTATATTTTGATTAATTTGTGAATAGGCTAATTACTTCAATCCCGACTATCAGTAGTAACCAAAATGCTTTCGCTTGATTTAAGCGATTCACTAAAGCAGGAATATCATCGGCATCTGGTAGGCGATCGGTCCCAACACGCATTTTATTAAAGCGCTCACCTTGGTAAAGAGCAGGGCCGCCTAACTGTACTTGCAAAGCAGCCGATGTAACACTTAATAGCCATCCGGTATTGGTTTGATAAAAGTGTCTGCCATAGTGTTTTATATAATGAATACATTGTTTACTGGCATTAGTTGCTGCAATCGTTAATGCAACTAATCGAGTGGGTAACCACTCCAATACAAACAGTAACTTAGCAATGGGAGCCAAAAACGGGTTGTTGGGTTTTAGGTTTTTTCGCCATGCTTGATGAATTAATGTGAGTAAGCGATAAACCAAAGCAAGGATAGCGCCGCCAAGTAGATAAAAGAATATAACGGCAAAATAATGCCGCGCACTTTGTAGCACCAGTGACTCCATGGTTGCTTTGCAAATGCCTGGGGCTGATAAACGTGATACATCACGGGCAACGAGGCTAGCTAGTAGCTCTCTTGCAGTCGCTTTTTGGTTGAGCTTGAGTAATCTGGCAATACGTAATGATTTCTTCTCTTGAGCGCGGCTACTGAGTAACAAATATAAAATTAAGCCATTTAATAGCTCAGGGTAAAAAGCAAACTCTAAAAACAGCACAACCAATGTCACTATCACTAAAATGGTGAGAGTAAAAGCCAAGGTTGAGGCTAAATACTGATAGCTTTTAGGGTTCGTTGGGTTGTATAAACGCTCGCTAAGCGCAGAGAAAATAACGGTTAAAAAGGTATTAGGGTGATACCAACTAACCAAAGGAAAGAAGCGCTCAGCTAAGAGCGCTACAAAAAATACAATAATGTCCAAATGGTTTTGAACAATATTTGCAATCACCTTATAAACTCACCGATGTTAGCTTCTCTAAAAGAGCAACAACCATTTTAGATGAGTTGATAGATGCAGTTTCGATATACTCTTCAAATGATTGCGGCGACTCTTTGCCAGCAATGTCAGACATTGAACGAATAACAACAAATGGTGTTTCTAGCACATGACAAGCTTGTGCAATTGCTGCGCCTTCCATTTCTACTGCAAGCATAGTTGGGAATTCAGCACGTGTTTTTTCAATTCGTACCGGGTCACACATGAATGAATCACCAGTACAAATTAGGCCAATCATGGTTTTAACATCGCTGATTTGACTTACGCTTTGCTCTGCCGCTTCAATCAGTTTAGGGTGCGCAGCAAAGCCAGCTGGCATTTGTGGTACTTGGCCGATTTCGTAACCGAATGCAGTTACGTCTACATCGTGGTGACGAACTTCTGAAGAAATAACGACATCACCTACATTTAGCGATGGCTCAAAACCACCTGCAGAACCTGTGTTGATCACACAATCTGGGCTGAAGTTGTCGATTAGTAGTGTCGTTGCAACAGCAGACGCTACTTTACCAATACCAGATTGAACTAAAGTAACTGTGTTACCCGCTAGCTCACCGGTGTAAAAGGTAAAACCAGCTTTAGTCATGATGCTTGGGTTTACCATTGCTTCGCGTAAGATTTTTACTTCTGGCTCCATCGCGCCAATAATACCAACGTGCATAATATTTGATTCCTTAGATTGAATAGGATGATTATACCTAAAAATGCCTGAAACAAACAAAAAAGCAGACCTTAAAGTCTGCTTTTGCCAATATTATGACAGGTTATATTTCTGCAAGCGCCGTTGAGTGTGCTTTTGCTTGTGATGGTGATAATACCGCTGGTTTAGTAACGCGGTTGCGTGCAGGTCTTGCAGGCGCTGCTGCAGGTTTACCAAGCTTAAACATGATTGCATCACGTACTTCTCTTGGTTGATAACCTGATTTTACCTTCATGCGAATATGCGGGATGCCTGCTGCTTCTAACGCGCCACTAACAAACCAGTCACGTTGTGCTTTATGGCCGTCGCGGTTGGTGTTATTAACTAAATCAACAGCGGCAACAATAGTAAGTTTGTCTTTGTCGATAAGCACGTAATCTAACTGTTTGTTTTTGGCTTTAGCCATTGCAGCGCGCTTAGCTTTGATAGATAAGCCTTGCTTACAGTCGATTAAATCAATGAGTTTAACGCGGCTGACGATTTTATATTGGTCGCCTACAGCACGTTCTAGAAGATGTAAAAAAGCACTCTCAACTTGCGTAAAAACAGTTTGCTTACGAGTGAAAGGATAAGGGTTTCCGCCTTCATCGGTAAACTTTGACGCAACAACAGAGGCTACTACGACTAATACTAAAATTGATAATAAAGCGAATTCCATACGGTAACTCCACAACAACAAATTGACACTGAAAATTAATAGCAATTAGCGTGCCTAAGTGTGTGGAGTCGCCTGAAATTTTTAAGCTGTGTATCCGCCAGTAACCCCTTTAACAGCGATAGCTACTGCGTCGTGGGCATGAAGTGATTCGTAGTGATTTATTTGCAGCCAGTAATCTGCGTAGTTTTGCTGTTCAAGTAAGCCTTTAATTTTACGAGCAGCATCTTCGCAGAACATGAGGTTTTGACCATTTAAGCGGGCAAACTCTTGCTCATCTTCACGTTTAACTGCCGCTTGTACTGGCGTTTTTAGCTCAGCTTCTAAAGCATCAATTAAGCCAACCACATCAAAACTGTCAATTTGGCTGTCGAGTTTTACTTTCACGTTTGCAATTGAACGCTGTGAGTGTGGTGTAGCAACAATGCCGTCTGTTGTGCCTAGCCATTCTAAAACAGTTTGCTTATCAAGATTTTGCTCTGCAAATTTTTCGCTAAAGGCATTTTGAATTAATTGACGAGCAAGAGCCGCTGAACATGGGCATGTTGACGAGTAAGTAACATCAACCATTAACTCAAAACTTACAGTGCCTTGGTTGATCTTAGCGATCAAATGAACAGGGTAGTTTTTCCAACCTACTTTGCCACTTAATAAAGATTTACGACGCAGAGGAAGCTCAAATTTAAATTCGATTTGTGCTTGGTCACTTAAATCATCATGGCTGCTAATAAAGGCATCAAGTGCTTGTTTAAGAGTTTGTGGATTAACTTGCTGCTCGGTTGATAAGGTATCAAGGGCTAAAAATAAACGCGACATATGAATGCCTTTGGCGTCTTCTTTGTGCAAGTTTACAAAAGCGCGAGCCTTGGCAATTACATTTACAGGGGCAATATTGCGAGTTTCAAAAATGAAAGGAAGTTCAATTTCGCCCATGCCAACCCAGTCTAATTTACCTGTTTGTAAGGCGGGAGCCGTATCAGCAATATCTGGCATTGTGGTTTGCATGGTAATACTCATTCTTTGCAATTATTAAAGCGCGGTATTTTACATGAAAAAATATAAAAAAGCGGCGTTGATGAAAAAATTCTATGTTTATCGCACAATATGAATATTTCTAAAGGAATAGTGATAAAATTAGCTATGCTGTTTTTTTTCGATTATGTGCCTAAGCTTTATATATGATTGATTCTTCTTTGAGTCCGTGGGCTCGCACTCTCTCAAGCTTTATTTCTAAGTACGGTGAGTTTAAAACTGCCGCTGCCTGTTATGCCTTACTATTGGTCATGTCGCTGATCTTATCGTGCATGTTTTATTATGTAGCAGTTGGTACGGTAACTTTAGTTGATGTTTTAGCGGTGATGTTCTTCACTGCGGTGGTATCGCCGATTTTAATAACTGTACTGCTTAACTCAATTCGCCAATTAGAAGCCTCTTATAGCTACCTAGATAGCGCAACAAAACAAGAAAAACTGCTTAACCAAACGCTAAAAGACAATATCAGCCGCTTAAACGAAGAGATTGATGAGCGTAAAATGGCGTTTCATGCCAAGCATAGAGCGATTGAAGAGCTTAGACGCGAAATCGCCGAGCGTAAGAAGACCCAACAAGAGCTTGCGCAACAAGGCATGCTATTGCGCTCTATTGTCGACTCATCTCCCGATTTATTTTATTACCGCGATAACAATGGTGTATTTGCTGGCTGTAATAAAATGTTTGAACAAGTGATAGGTAAAAGCAGCGATGAGTTAATCGGTAAGAGTGTTGAAGAAATCTACCCAAGTGATTATTTACCAGAAGTACTGCGCACCGACAAAAAAGTATCTCAAACCCACCAAGCTCTTACACTTGACGTTGAATACCCTGTTGATGGTGAAAAGCGCTGGTTTGAAATGCGTAAGTTACCCTTTATAAATGAAAAAGGTGAGTACATAGGTTTACTTGCCTTTGGCCGTGATATCACCAGTCGTAAAGAGGCGGCTCAGGCCCTTGAAGCAGCTTATAAAGATAAAGGGAAATTCATTGCAACTTTAAGCCATGAATTAAGAACGCCGCTTAACGGTATTGTGGGCTTAACCCGCATGCTACTTGATACTGAACTCGATAAACAGCAACGTAGTTGGTGTAACACGGTGTTTTCAAGTGCTGAAACACTTGGCAATATTTTTAACGATATTATCGACTTGGATAAAATTGACCGTGAGCAGCTCGATATTGTTGCTGACTCAGTCAATGTGGCCGACTTCATTAATGACGTAGTGAATTTTGCAGGCTTAATTGCTGAACAAAAAGGCCTTGAGTTCAATATTAAACGTAAAGGCACACTGGATGTTTACGCATCTCTTGATCCGACCCGTTTACGCCAAGTTGTTTGGAACCTTATCAATAATGCCGTTAAGTTTACTCAGCAAGGCCATGTAGAGCTTGAATGCCGTCGTGAGAATCGTGCCGATGGTCCGTGGTTAGTGATGCGTGTGAGCGACACGGGGCAAGGTATTCCACAAGAGCAGCTGCATCGTATTTTTGACATGTACTACAAAGCACCAGATATCAAGGGTACCAATGCTATTGGCTCTGGTATCGGCCTTGCGGTAACAAAAGCACTTGTTAGCGCAATGAAAGGTGAAATTAATGTCAGCAGTACTGAAGGTGAGGGCAGTGTTTTTGTTGTTGAAATACCGCTTAAGCTTTGTATTGCGCCTACTGAGCAAAGTTATGCGGTACGCAGTTTAAACATTCTTTTAGTGGAAGATGTGCCGCTAAATGCTGAAATTGCTACTAACTTACTTGAGCAGCGTGGCCACGAAGTTATTTGGGCTGAAACTGGTGAGGATGCGTTGTCGTTTGTCTACACAGAAGATGACTTAGATCTCGTTTTACTTGATATGCAATTACCTGATATCAATGGTGATGAAGTTGCTCGTCAAATTCGTGACGATGAACACTTTGATAACTTACCAATCGTTGCCTTGACTGCCAACGTGCGTAGCGCCGAAGAAGAGCTTGCTGGTATTAATATTCAAGGCGCACTCGCTAAGCCTATCAACACCACAAAACTCGATAAAATGCTCGGTGAGTTATTTGATATCAAGCAGCAACAAAACTGTCAGCCTGAGACAATCAAAGCCGTGACTGAAAAAGATTTATCGGGTATTCGCGTTGAGCTGCTCGATATAGAAACCATCGAAGACTTTGTAGGCTCAATGGGGCTGGTTATCTTTAATCGTAGCTGTGAGTTATTTAATAAGTTAAACCCTCAGTACCAAACTGAGCTGGCAGATGCGTTAGCGGCAGATGATAGAGAAGAGTACAAATCGGTGGCACACAAATTAAAAGGTGCCGCTGGCTCTGTAGGTTTAAACGATGTGCAATTACATGCTAAGAAGATGGAACACGGCGCGCTTGAAGAGAGTAGCGAAGAGTTACAACAGTGGCTTGAAGAATTAGCAGTGAAAATAAATGAAGGGCGTGACGCCCTCCAATTATTCTTACAACAGTTAGAAGATTAATTCTAATTAGCTGTCGATTTTACCAATGAAACGATAGCCTTCACCATGGATGGTGCTGATCAGCTCAGATGTGCTGTTATCGCTTTCAAAGTGTTTTCTGATACGACGAATTGTTACGTCTACAGTACGGTCGTTAGCGCGAAGCTCGCGGCCAGTCATGTGCTTGATTAATTGCTCACGGCTGAAGATACGGCCCGGTGAGTCAAGCATTAAGCGTAGCGCGCGGTATTCACCTTTAGGTAAACGTTTAGCGTCGCCGCTTGGAGATGTTAAACAACGGCTGTTTTCATCAAGTTCCCAACCGTTAAATGTGATAACACCATTTGTTTCGATATTCGCTTCTTCGCCACCTAGGGCTGTGCGCGAAATAAGGTTACGAGCACGAATAGTTAATTCGCGAGGGTTGAATGGTTTTGTGATGTAATCATCAGCACCAATTTCAAGACCTAAAATGCGATCAACGTCGTTGTCACGACCTGTTAAGAAAATTAAACCAACGTTACGTTTTTGACGTAATTCACGCGCTAAGATTAGCCCGTTTTTACCTGGTAGGTTGATGTCCATAACTACAAGGTTCACATCATCATTATTTGTAAGCTTGTCATGCATATCATCGCCATCAATGGCTTCAATAACTTTGTAACCTTCAGCTTCAAATAAACTAACGAGGTTTAGTCGAGTTACGTCTTCATCCTCTACGATCAGAATGACTGGCGTTTGCATTGTATATTAACCTTTTCGGAAATTTTATTTACAAAAATTCGGTATTATCAAGCAAAACCGAATACTAGAGATTATAGGATTAGATCCAATTGTTAACAAGTAAAATCAATTTGGATAAAACTTAGCCATAGCTAACAATCGAGATTGCACTTTAAAGTTATGCTGCAATACGTGCTGCTTATTGATATACAGTCGGATTTTATTTCCTTCTTGAACCAGAGAGGCTATACCGCCATTTTCTAAAAAGCTGATACTTTCACCTATTGTTAAAGTATCCAATGAAATTGTATCGGTCCAAAGTGGAAGTATATCATTTTCTAATGTTTCATCAATGTATGTGATATCACAAACTTGAGAAAGTTCAGAAATTTGCTGGGTTTTTTTCACTAATATAACGTTAATTGGTTTTTTGTTAATTTGCAGTTCATTTCTATCTTTAAGGAACGCTCCAGGACCTTTATCTAAGTCATAAAAACAAAATGAAATAGGGGGAGGGTTCACTTGGTCATTAAACTTCGTGAACTTAGCAATTTGATACAAAAATGCAGACTTTACTTGGTCCGGTGATTTGGCAAATACAGGGCATACAACAAGCAAAGCTAATAAGATACAACTCACTAATCTCATTACGCTGCACCTTCTTGCAATGGCAGAGTAATAATAAAGTGAGCCCCTTCGTCAGCTAGTTCATCGTATACGATGCTACCACCAAGTGCTTGAGTCACTAAGTTATAAACTAGGTGCATGCCCAAACCACTGCCACCTTCACCACGTTTTGTGGTTACAAATGGGTCGAAAATACGTTTGCGAATTGATTTCTCAACGCCAATACCATTATCGAAGTAGTGAATACTCAAGCTACTTTCGTTGCGCTCAACGTTAAAGGTGATTTCGTTATTTTGATCATCACTAAATGCATGGATCACCGAGTTACTTAATAGCTGCTGTAACACTTGTTGTAACGGCCCAGACTTGGTTTCAATACTAACGTCATTGCTACAGTTAATCGTAACTTTAGGGTTACGGTATTGAATTTCTGAGCGCATCGACATCACCACATCACTTAATAGGTTATTTAAGTTAATTTTGGTGCTGACTTCTACATCTTGATTAACGGCCACTTTCTTAAAGCTAGATACGAGCTCTGCTGCGCGGTTAAGGTTGCGATAGATAAGATCGAGGTTTTCAATGCCGTCATTAATAAAGCGTTTTAAGTGTGCTGAAGTTAAAGTTTTTTGTTCAAATTGCGTGTGAATTTCTGCTAGCTTGTCACGTAACAGCGTTGAGCCTGTAATACCTAAGCCAATAGGCGTGTTAACTTCATGAGCAACACCTGCAACCATTTGCCCTAGTGACGCCATTTTCTCGTTTTCGACGATTTGGTTTTGGTATTGATGCATACGCTCAAGAGTGTTGAGCAGTTCTTGGTTAGCCTCACGTAAGGCGATTGTGCGCTGATTCACTTTTTCTTCAAGGCTTTGGTTAAGCTGTTTGATTTCTTGTTTGTCTTTTTCGTGGCGCTCAATTTGTTTTTGAGTGCGCGCGAGCATGATATTTAAGCTGCCCGCTAGCTGGTTTATTTCATCAATATTGGTTTTTTGTGCGCGAGTATCATAGTTATGGTTTTTCGATACGTCTTGTAGCAGGTTACTTAATTCATCGATTGGGTTTGCAATACGTTTTTGAATACGTCGAGCGACAAAATACACCAGTACTAAAACGAACAGGGTCAGTAAAATATCGATGATAATTTTACGGTTAATATATTGGTTTAACCTGTCTAAGCCGCCGCGAACGTAAACATAACCGATGGTATCCCCTTCGTATACGATAGGGGTTATTAGCTCTATATCTTTATCTGTGAAGCGTGGCTCTAACAGGTTATCTATGCTGCCAACTTTAATGGGTACTGGTGGTGTACGGTTGGCATTGAAACTACTAAAAAACACCGGCTCGTTTGATAACTCATCGATTGAGTAGATATGGATGTTTTTAATAAGCGGCACAGATTCAAATGACTTTAAGCGCTCAGATTCGGTCTCGTTATCGTCAAACAGCACGGTGATTTGGGCGTTGTAGGCAATTATTTTCGATAAAATAGAGATCTTATCGACAATCAGCGACTTTTGCTCTTTTACATCTAGGTAGGTCGAAATAGAAATAGACAAAGACAAGCATAACGCAGTGACTAGCATTACCGCATTGGTCAACGCTTTACGAATACTTGTTTGTGTCGAAAATATCGGCATGCGCTATAGAAGGCCAGAATTTTTGTTATTAGTAAGAGTTTAGTCTAGCAAAGACATTTGAAAGTAACTAAATATTTTAAAAAATATTTTTGCTACGAATAAGCTATTTACTCAACTATTATTTAGCTGAGTAAACGGCAAATTTAGTATTTTTGAAATCTGTGCTGTATTGGCCAAACTGTGCTTCTAAAATGGGTGGGTATTTTAAGAAGCTGTTTGCAACTATGGTCAATTTACCTTGCTTGCTCAAGTGTTGTTTTGCTGAGCTAAGAAATGCTTCGGCAATGGTGTAATCTGTGGCAATCCCCGTATGGAACGGTGGGTTACTGATGATTAGGTCAAATTTACCATTAATATCAGTTAAGCCATCACTCAAAATTGCTTGGCCTTTGAGGTCATTTAACGCAAGTGTTTGCTCAGTGGCGTAAGTTGCAAGAGCACTTACATCGCTACATACAAATTCAAGCTCAGGCTGCTTTAAACCTAAGTAAGTAGCAATAATGCCTGCGCCACAAGCAAAGTCGAGTACTTTACCCTTGCTAACAGTTGGCGCATTATTCAGAAGTACCGCAGTGCCTACATCAAGCGCACCGTGGTTAAATACGCCTGGTACACTGACTGCAGTAAATTCAATATCGCCGGCTTTTACTTGGAATTGTTTGTGGTAACGGCTGATAGCAAAGTTATCGTTTAGCGTAAGCTCAGAGAATAAATACAGAATACAGTGCTTGGCACTATCGATCTTGTTACTAAAACCACAGTGGTCTTTTAGTTGTTTCTCTGCTGATTTAACACCACTTTTATTTTCACCTACCACAAAAAGTTGCGCATCTTGATGACAAACAGCACGAATGTTATCAAGGCACATTAGTGCTTCTGGCTTTGCTTTTGGGTAATAGTAGATAACTAAATCGTAGTTACCATTTGGAATAGTGTGATCAACCACTGCATGTATACCGGCTATTTTACTGGCATACATGGCATTTGCGTGGTTATAACTGAACGCAGTAATTTTTGCGTCGGGATTTAGCGCTTTTAGTTCGCGTAAAAAGCCATCTTGCTCAAAGTTAACCACTAAAATCGATTGTCCAACAAGTTCGTCTTCATTACGAAGCAATAGTAAACTTGGGTTGGTTAACTTACTCATGCTGCTTTACCTTTTATTACTTAGTACGCTCGAACATTAGATCCCATACGCCGTGACCTAAACGGTGACCGCGCTGCTCAAATTTTGTCAGTGGACGTGAATCTGGGCGAGGAACGAAATCGTTAGTTTCTGATTGGTTTTTGTAACCTTCAGCCACTTGCATTACTTCTAGCATATGCTCGGCATAATTTTCCCAGTCAGTCGCCATATGGAAAACACCGCCAATTTTTAATTTGCTACGTAATTTTTGTGCAAACTCTGGTTGTACGATACGACGCTTATGGTGACGTTTTTTATGCCATGGATCAGGGAAGAATAATTGCAGCTTAGATAAGCTTTCATCGGCAATACAGTCAGCAAGCACTTCAACCGCATCATGCTCGAATACGCGTAAGTTTGTTACACCAGCTTCATCGGCATCCATTAAACAAGCACCTACACCTGGGCGGTGAACTTCAATACCAATGAAGTTAAGTTCTGGTGCGTTTTTAGCCATTTCAACTAGCGATTTGCCCATACCAAAACCGATTTCTAGTACCACATCGTTATCGTTACCAAACACTTCTGCTAGGTTTAGCATGCCATTTTTGTGCTCAAGGCCCATAGTTGGCCAACACTTCTCGATGGCTGCCGCTTGGCCTTTTGTTAGGCGACCTTCGCGCTTAACGAAACTACGAATCGTGCGGATGTATTTACCCTCTTGCTTTGCTTGCTCGAGGTTTGGGTTACTTGAGTCACTCATATATTTTGGCCTGATTAAAATACTGACTATAGAAAAAGGTTGCGTATTATCCCTGACCTGCGCCTTGAGTACAATAGTCAAGGGCTGTTTATCTTTCGAGATTAATATTGCGACCATGTACGAGCAATTTAGACAGAGCAGAGCTTCTTCGGCTTGCTTGGCCTAACTAACTGCAATAGACTTGGCCGCAATGAGCTTCAGCAAGTAAAGATGTTATTTTGAATTTAAGCAATAAGGAGTCAACCTGGTTTGCAAACCAAGTGGTTGACTGGTATCACCTTCACGGTCGTAAAACTCTGCCATGGCAGCTAAATAAAACCCCCTATAAGGTATGGATCTCTGAGGTCATGCTACAGCAGACCCAAGTAGTAACTGTTATTCCTTACTTTGAAAAGTTTATGCAAAGCTTTCCTGACATTATTGCGCTTGCTAATGCCGATGAAGATCAGGTGCTACACCATTGGACTGGGCTTGGTTATTACGCCCGTGCGCGCAACTTACATAAAACGGCAAAAATAGTTCGTGATAAATACCAAGGTAAATTTCCAACCACGCTTGAAGAGGTGATGGACTTGCCGGGTATTGGTCGCTCAACTGCGGGGGCAATCTTGTCTTTATCACTTGGCCAACATCATCCAATTTTAGATGGTAATGTTAAACGAGTACTGGCACGCTTTTTTATGGTTGAAGGCTGGTATGGAGTGAAAAAGGTCGAAAATCACCTTTGGTCATTATCATCGCAATTAACGCCTAAAGAGTCGGTCACTGAGTTTAATCAGGCAATGATGGATTTAGGTGCAAGCCTTTGTTCACGTAGTAAATTTGATTGTGAGCCTTGTCCTTTAAATAGCAAATGCCTTGCTTATAACGAAGGTAAAGTTAAAGATTTCCCGCATTCAAAGCCGAAAAAGGCTGTGCCGAAAAAGTCATGCCATCAGCTTATTCTAGCCTGTGACAATAAAGTGCTTATGGAAAAGCGCCCAAGCTCAGGGATATGGGGTGGTTTGTTTGGCTTTTTTGAGTTTAGTGAGCAAGCTGAGCTAGAAACATTTTTAGCCCAGCATGGTTTATCAAACAATACGCAGGCACTTGAAGCCTTTACCCATGTGTTTTCGCATTTTGAGCTGACTATCAATCCACATGTTTTAACCTTGCCGAGTATTCCAGATCTTATTAATGAGCGGCAACTAGTTTGGTATCCGCTTGATGAGTCAGTTGAGGTTGGCCTTGCAGCGCCAACGAAAAAGCTGGTTAAACAATTAAGCGCAATAGATTACAATAGCATCACGCAATAAGAGTAGAGAGCAATTATGGCACGCACAGTATTTTGTCAAAAGTTACAAAAAGAAGCTGAAGGCTTAGGCTTCCAACTATACCCAGGTGAGCTTGGTGAAAAGATTTTCAACAACATCAGTAAAGAAGCGTGGGGCCAATGGCAACATAAGCAAACGATGTTGATCAACGAAAAACATCTGAACATGATGGACCCAGAGCACCGTGCTTTTTTAGAAGAGCAAATGGTAGGTTTCTTATTTGAAGGTAAAGACGTGGAAATTGAAGGCTACCGTCCTCCAGAAAAATAAACGAAGAAATTAAAAGTAAAAAGGGCCAATAGGCCAATGCCAGTCAGTTAAGCTGACTGGCATTTCTTTTTTTATGTGGGTACTTTGATGGCTTAGGCTTTATCGCTCTTGGGTATCGCCTATCTTCTCTTCTTGGTGGCAGTTTAAATAGTCTCAGC
>NZ_JBECOT010000063.1:0-20302 GCF_040104395.1 Pseudoalteromonas sp. BZA4 | reverse complement strand
CAAACGTATTTTTATATTGAAAAATACTACAACTCAGTAAGAAGGCATGGCACCCTAGGGTATAAAAGTCCCATGCAGTACGAACAAGTTAATTAAACCCCGTGTCTACTTTATCGGGGTCAGATCAGATAGCTGACGGCTGACGGCTGACGGCTGACGGCTGACGGCTGACGGCTTTAGCTTTTCCCCTGATGCTCTAACCGCCACTGTTTTAACCACGACATCATGCCTACGCTGCTAAGCGGGTAATTAAAGTAATAACCCTGGGCGGCGTAGGTATTCAACGACTTAACAAATTTAAGTTGCTCTAGGGTTTCGACCCCTTCACAAATCACCTTGGCATTATTTTGATTATGCATATCCACCATGCCAGAAACTAGGCTGCGAACTTGGCTTTGATGGGCAAAATCAGCGGTCAACGATGCTGCTACTTTAATATACTCAACATTAAGATTAGGCAGCTTAGCAAGCCAAATAGGCGTGTCGCCAAAGCCATCAATACACAGCTTAATACCAATGCTATTTAGCCTTGCGACCATGGCTTTACCTTGGTCATCTAAGCCCATAAATAGATCAAGCGGGCATTCAATGATTAAATCGCCCGGCTCTAAACGGTGTTCATTCATAATGCGGTCAACAAATTCAATGAACTCTTCATGCAGCATTTCTGGGCCAAACACGTTAATACTGAGTGGTAGTTCAATGCCTTCCATACGCAGTGCCATAGCAAGCTCAGCCGCTCGCTCAATAACATACGCTGCCACAGGGTAACTTAGGCCGGCGACACGAATATCATCAATAAATTTGTTAGCCGAAAGAATGCCTTGTTTTGGATGTTGCCAACGTAGCAGCAATTCTAAAAACTCAATTTGCTCGTCGCTATTACGAATAACTGGCTGAAAATAAAGCTCAAGTTCGCTGGCAAAATCTAAGTGTGCTAATTCGCGTAGGCGTGCTTGTTGCTCTAATTGCTCGATCATCATTTGCGGGTGGTAAGGCACAATTTCTCGCTCAGGGTTTGAATCAAGGGCAAGGTTGGCAAATGAAATTAAGTTCTCGAAGCTGTACTCTGGTTCGTCACAGTTCACGTAACTGGCGCGCACTTTTACTTCAATCGTACAATTAGCAACGTTGAATGGCTTTAATGTGACTTGCCTAATTTGGCTGATCAGCTGTTCATGAAGGTGTTTTTGCTCTTCGAGTGAGCAAATAAACGCAAAGTTTAAGCCCCCTAAATGCGCTAATTTTTCAGTATTTGCGGTGTTACTTACCATACTCAGCACAGCATCAACACTGAGTTGCTGTTTAATACGCGTGGCCGATTGCGCTAATAATAAATCACCAAAGTCACGACCAATATGCTGGTTAACATCGTTAAAGCCTTCAAGGCGGATCATCACTAATGCACAGTTTGCTGAGTGCTCTTCAGTCCATGCAACAAAGCTATTTCTAAGTGCATTACGGTCAGGTAAACCAGTCAGTGGAGCAGCATCTAAATCATCGTTATGGAGCGGTTCTACTTCAACCTGCTCATCTTCTTCGGGCTCTTCGTAATTAAAAAAGCCTGAAATAGATAAAATAACTACCGAGAAAACAAGCCAATATAAGGCTGTGTCGAGTAATAGGTGGGCAGAGTATAAAACCGCGAACGAAATTGCGGCAGAGACACTCAATATTATGGCAAGCCAATTAGTGGTGCGAAATGCTTGCCATAAATGAAAACATAAAGCTAAAGCAAGTAAGATCACCAGCCAAGGTAACCCTAAGCTTAAAATAGCTAAACCTAGTACGCCATTAACGACTAGGCTTAGTCTTAAAATAGGGTTTTGAGTTACGCATAGGGCACAGATCATTGCCATAAAAACGCTACCAGCTAAAAACACTGGCACTACATCACTTGTTAAATTTACGAGTTGCGTGCTACTACTCGCTAAACTAAAAATCAATGACATGTAACCCAAACTGCGTAATAAAACTTATCTAACTAAGTCTACCCAAAATCCACAGATTTAACAGTTTATTTACGCCGAATTGGTAACTTAATTGTGCTGGGTGGGATATTTGCCAATGA
Organism: Pseudoalteromonas sp. BZA4; assembly: GCF_040104395.1. Classification (NCBI taxonomy): domain Bacteria; kingdom Pseudomonadati; phylum Pseudomonadota; class Gammaproteobacteria; order Alteromonadales; family Pseudoalteromonadaceae; genus Pseudoalteromonas; species Pseudoalteromonas sp. BZA4. Next base: position 18,231 of record NZ_JBECOT010000063.1, on the reverse strand, counting down.
GCAATATCAGCCCGAGCCCCCACTTTTAACACACCACGATCGTCAAGACCTAATGCACCCGCGGCGTTTCGTGTTACGCCTGCTAATGCTTGCTCTGGTGTCATACGGAAAATAGTGCACGCCATATTCATCATTAAGTGCAATGAACATAATGGTGAAGTTCCAGGGTTGAAGTCTGTTGAAATGGCGATCGGAACTTGGTACTGCTGCAGTAGTTCAATTGGCGGATACTTTGTTTCGCGTAAAAAGTAAAATGCACCTGGTAACAATACCGCTGCAGTGCCCGCTTTGGCCATTGCTTGAATGCCAGCTTCATCTAAGTGTTCAATATGATCTGCCGATAAGCCATTAAATTCTGCAACAAGCTCTGCGCCATGTTGATTAGATAACTGCTCAGCGTGCAACTTAACCGGTAAGTTGTGCTTTTTAGCCGCTTCAAACACACGGCGAGTTTGCTCGTTGCTAAAGCCAACGTTTTCACAAAAAGCATCAACCGCATCAGCTAAATCAGCTTCAACAACACGGTCAAGCATCTCACCGCAAACCAAATCAATGTACTCATCACTACGGCCTTTATATTCAGGCGGTAATGCATGAGCACCTAAAAACGTGGTTTTAACATCAACCGGGTGGTTCTCACCGAGTAAACGAGCTACTTCGAGTAGTTTAATTTCATTTTCGCAATCAAGACCATAGCCAGATTTGACCTCGACAGTCGTCACACCTTCTGCGTATAACGCATTTAAGCGCTCTTTAGCACTAACAAACAGTGTTTCCTGGTCGGCTTCGCGAGTTGCACGTACGGTGCTTGCAATACCGCCACCGTTTGCAGCGATTTGTTCGTAGCTAACACCTTGCAAACGCTGCTCGAATTCTTCTGCGCGGCTACCGGCAAACACTAAGTGAGTGTGACAATCAATCAACCCAGGTGTTAACCACTGACCTTTTGCAGATACAGTTGGCGTTGCTAACGCGTCAAATTTAGGTAAATCGGTTTGTGCACCTAACCAGGCAATTTTGCCATCTTTAACGGCAATCGCTGCATTTTCAATGGCGCCGTACGGTGCATCAACAGCAGGATCCATTGTGGCGATATTGGCATCTGTGATCAGTAAATCCCAGAGCGCTTGATCATTGTTGGTTGTGTGCATTTTTCACCTATCTTGATGCTTGCTAAAGGCTCAGTATGAGCCTAAATTTAAATTTGCTTAAAGTTTATCAACTCATCTTGTATATACAAGGAAATTATGTCACCTTGTAACATACTGTTAACTTACAAATAAACTTTTCATAATGAGCGTCCCTAAGTTTGCGCAAATAAAAGAATTCATTCTGGAAAATATTCAATCGGGAGAATGGCAAGAAAACGACCGTGTCCCTTCAGAAAACGAACTCACCAGTCAATTTCAAGTTAGCCGTATGACAGCTAGGCGCGCGCTCAGTGAGTTAACCGATGCCGGTATTTTAACCCGCAGCCAAGGGCAAGGTACTTTCGTTGCCAGCTTAAAATCACAATCATCGTTACTAGAAATCAAAAATATTGCCGATGAAGTTAAAGCGCGTAACAGTAACTACAGTTGTACGATTTTAGTGATGGAATCAATCAGCGCTATTGCCCCCATCGCGATTGCTTTGGGTGTCGAGGTAGACAGCCATGTTTATCGAAGTGTGATTGTGCACAATGAGAACGAACAACCTTTGCAAGTTGAGGAGCGTTTTGTGAACCCTGCTCTTGCTAAAGACTACTTACAACAAGATTTTCACAGCCTAACACCCCACGAATACTTATCGAAAAACGCTCCGCTTACCGAGGCTCGTCATACGGTTGAAGCGATTATGCCCAATCAAGAAATGTGTGAATGGCTCAACCTGTACAACGAAGAGCCATGCTTACAAGTGATCCGCCGAACCTGGTCATCGCAAGGTATTGTTAGCTTTGCACGTTTGGTTTCGCCGGGTAGTAAATACCGACTAGGCGGCCACCTTACTTTTAAAAAGTAGCTAAATAGGCGCTTGATAACGAAAACTCAGTGACTCAATCGCAGAGCCATCAATGATACGCTCGCCTTTATCATGGCTAGTAAATGTCGGTGGCTGATTACCCTGCTCAGCGCATTTTTGTTGGTAGTAATCTGCTTTTGTAGGATGCGCCGGATTGACCACATTATAAATGCTGTTCGCGCTTGACCAGTTTTCAATTACAGAAAAAATCGCCGCTATCACGTCTTGCTGCTGTACCATGTTTACCACTTGCTGACTTGAGCTAGACAGCTCTTTACCTGCAACAAACTTACCTGGGTCGCGCCCAGGACCAACAAGGCCCGCTAAACGCAATAATTTACCACCGGCATTTAGCACTAACTGCTCAGCATCAAATAACAGTTGCTGGCGCGCTGATTGGCAATTAATTGTTGTGCTTTCGTCGTAATGACCATTGTCAGTTGGGTAAACCCCCGTCGAAGAACATAAAATAAAGCCTTTGCAATTTAGTTGCTTGGCAAGCTCAAGCCCTGCTTGCAAAGTAGCTAAATAATTACTTTCTGAGCTGCGACTACGCGGTGGAATTGCACACACCCACCATGCATCTTCAAGTGAAACATCGTGTTTAAGCTCATCGCCGTCAAGCGCAAACTGGCGCTGAAAGTCATGTTCGTGCTCGCTACTACGGTGTGTTCCCTGCACTTGCCATGCTAATTCTTTTGCCTCAACACAAAGCGCACTACCAAGCCAACCTGCACCTAAAACGACTAGTTTATTATTTTCATTACTCATTTATCCAACAACCTCATAGTATTTATTATTAACGTTCGCTTAACGGTGTAGCGATTTGGGTGCAAATATGATTAGATAGATAACTCTACCCGATAATAAAAACACGTGCACCTATGTTAAATAACCTCTCTTTACGTAAAAAAATATTACTACTCATCGGCGGGACGATAAGTGTACTACTAATCATCGCGTCTAGTTTTTTTGTTAGCCATATTGCTGATCTATCGCGCCAAGCTATTCAACGCGAAGCCGACAGCTATTTACAGAGTGAGCGACTTTCAATGCAAGGTTACTTTGCCAAATACGGTAAAGTGGTTCAAACCTTCATTACAAATCCGCATTTAGTGAATTGGTTCGACAATTGGACTGAACGTGATCAAAGTCTTGATAACCAACCAGGATACGACAGCATTAATCAAGATTTTGTGCGTATCAGTGGCAACGATGACAACATCTTATCTGCCTTCTTTGCATCTGCAACAACAGGTGAGTACTTCAAAGAAAATGAACGAACCACTCATTATAACGGCCAACCTTACTACGCTTACAAACGTGGTTGGTGGCAAGATGCCTTAAAAATCAACAAACTCTATGTAGGCCCAATCTCTGTGGACTTAACCACAGGTAATGCCTCTGCAGTTGTACAACAGCCTGTTTATAAACAAAACAAACTAATAGGTTTCGGTGGTGTTGATTTACAGCTAAACAACATTAACGACATGGTTGAAGAAATTCGCTTTAATGGCCAAGGCTTTGGTTTCTTACTTGATGGCAATCAAAAGGTTGTGCACTTATCCAAGCGCACTGGCCACAAGCTATCTGTGACTGACGAAGGTCCGAATGGCAAGGAAGGCTTAGATGCCCTCGAAAAGCAATTTAGCGACACATCAGGCTTTAGCGAATTAAACCGCGCGATGAAAAGCCAAAAAGATGGCAGCAGCTTTGTTACTTTCAAAGGCGAGCAATATTACGTTGTATACAACCGCCTTGAGCTAGAAACCCCTTACCTTGATTGGTACGTGGGTATTTTAATTCCAACAAGTATGATTGATGAGCCAGTAAATGATGCAGTGATGACAACCACAACCTCAGTGATCATCATTCTTGCGATTATCATTGCGATGATCTTCTGGGCCACGCAAATGATCACCAAGCCGCTGACTAAGCTAACTTACATCATGCGTGATATCGCATCAGGTGATGGCGATTTAACGCAGAAAATCGAAATCAAGAGTAATGATGAAGTGGGTCAACTTGCTCATCACATGAACACTTTTATCGATAAGCTACGTGCAATGATGCTAAATACGGCTGCGCAGGCCGAACAACTTAGCCAAGCTGCGAGCCAGTTGAAAATTGTATCGCAAAAAACCAACGATGAAATTCAGCAAGAGAAGCAACAAGTTGACAGTGTGAGTGCGGCTGTAACCGAAATGGCGTCTACAGTGATGGAAATCTCGCGCAATGCTCAGCACACCAATAATGCTGCTGAAGAAGTACAAACCATCACCGTTGACGGTACGAAACGCTCTACTCAAGCTCAGTCAGTCATGACCGCTCTTGCAAGCCATATTGGTGAAGCGTCTAAAGTGGTTGCGGGTCTTGAGCAAGAAAGTGGCAATATCGGCGCGGTGGTTGATGTTATCAACTCAATAGCGGAGCAAACCAACTTACTCGCACTAAACGCGGCGATAGAAGCAGCCCGTGCTGGCGAGCAAGGTCGAGGCTTCGCTGTTGTTGCTGATGAAGTTCGTTCACTGGCAAGCAGAACGCAAGAATCAACAGATGATATTCGCAATATGGTCAGCCGCTTACAGCAAATTGCCCAACAAGCGTCGACTATGATGCAACAAGGTCAAGAGCGTGCTGAAGGCTCAGTTGAGCAAACACAAATTGTATTGCAAGCTCTACAAGACATCGCCCAATCTGTGACAAATGTGCAAGATCAAAGTCATCAAATTGCGACGTCGACAGAGCAGCAAACTGTGGTTGCAGAAGATATCAACAATAGCTTGGCAGCAATTAATCACTTAGTGAATAGCACTGCGGATCATGCCCATGAATTGGCGGATGAAGCACGTGATTTGAATGAGTTAGCTGCGTCTTTAAATGAGACGGTGAATCAATTTAAGTTATAAAGATAAATTGCTGAAGTAGTTAAAAACCCGATGTCACCTGAAGATGACATCGGGTTTTTATCGTCAGCCTTCCCTGTTAGTCGTGGCGCAACCGCTTTCGCGTGTTCCATAAATTCGTGCCACTGTTGCTTGTTCCATAAAGCAACTCCTTTGTTGGTCAATCCTTGTGTTGGTTGCGTTTGTACTTGTTCCATATAGTCTCCTCCTTACGCTAGCTTCATCCTGTTTGGCTCCTGCCTAAGCTTATTCCTTGCTATCATCTCCATTCACTTTATCCATAAAGCGTTGCCATTGTGCGCTACTCCATAACGCCTTGTTACTTCCTTGTTGTCCTTTGTGCGTAGTTACATTATCCATACTGTAAACTCCTTGCGGTTTATCGTCCGTTACTCCTACAGCAACTCCTTGCTGTGCTCCATTACCCATCCTTGTAGATTAATGCGGTGATTATCGCTTAGCGATGATATACACAGCATGAATCAAACCTGGAATGTACCCTAATAAGGTTAAAAGAATATTAATCCAGAACTGCGCACCTAAACCTACCTGTAAAAATACGCCGAGAGGTGGAATTAAAACCGATAAAATAATACGTATTAAATCCATGACTCACTCCTTGAAAAAGATAAGCCCAGCCAAAGCTGGGCTATATTGGGCTTGCTATTATTCAGCAACAATCGTTAATTCATCGATTACTTTGCGAACATCTTCAGCATTTTCAGCAATGCTAACCGCTAATTGCTTTTCTGCATCAGACTCAACAGTACCTTTTAGTGTTACTACACCCATGTCGGTATCAACATCGATGTCTGTACCACCTACTTCTGAGTTAAATAAATAACGTGTCGTGATTACAGTACTGATTTTTGCGTCGGTTAAGTCGCTTTCTGCTGAATCAGCTTTGTCTGATTTCATGTGCTTAGCTTTCATGTTTTTAACAACAGTTAGTTTGTTATCAACAGAGCTAACACCGTCTAGGCTAAGAACTAGCTCTTCAGCAAGCTCTTTATCTAATTCGCTATCAACTTTACCTGTAAGTACAACTTTGCCATTCGTTACATCAGTGTTGATGTCAAAGTTGTTAAGGTTTGTGTTCATAAGAAGCACAGTTTCTGCCTTACCATCAATCCAAGCATCTTTACTTTCATTTTCCCAGCTGCTTGCCTGAGCTGACATGCTAGTTGCACCAATTACTAAAGCGGCAATCATAGATTTGTTAAAAGTGTTCATAATCTTTCTCCTTTTGATTAAAGACACATTTACTAATGCGACTATAATGCCAACTATTTACTTGTTTATTTTCAGCAAGTTAAACACTTATTCAGCGACTATTTATATTCATTTAGGTAAAGATTTACAAGCTGCTCGGTAAGAAGTTCACGATGTTGCAAAAATAGCCACTTAGTTGCTGATTTTATTAATCTGTGGTTAATTTAACGAAGTTGTTTATTAGCAAAAAACACAAACCATTGATTTATATAAAAATAAACTTTGGCCTAAGCCTTGCTTCGTAATTAATAACTAAAAATCACCTTTAAAATCACAACAGGGAACTACCATGGCCGTTAAACTTGAAGATCGCCCAATCGATCAAGTAAGAGAAGAAGTCATTGATCAACTCATTTATAACTACAGTCATGCTGTTATTTCAGCTGAAGCATTCGAACGCCGCCTAGACCAAGCAATGGCAGCCACCAGCAACGAAGTACTGGTTGAACTGGTTGCTGATTTAGATCTGAAGGCGGATATTGACTACAAATCGCATAAGCATGCGCAATTTAAACCTCACTACAGCCACAGCAGCGACAACGAAAGCCTGCAGCTTAGGAGTATTTTGGGTTCAAATGAGCGCAGCGGCCAATGGGTAGTACCAAAAGAAATTCACCTAACAAACTGCTTAGGTTCAATCGAACTCGACTTTAGCGAAGCAATTTTCCAACATCAGCACGTCACCATTTACGTGAACTGTATTTTAGGTAACGACGAAATCTACGTACCAGAACATGTAAATGTGGTATCTAAATTATTTAGCGTGATTGGCAGCGTAGAGAATAAATCAGTTGCCTTAAATAAAGGCCAAGGCCCAACCATCACAATTGAAGGTAATGTATGGCTAGGCTCAGTCGAGATTTCAGTTAAACGTACCATGAAAGAAAAGTTCATCAGCTTTGCCAACAGCCTAAAAGCCAGCTGGAAAGAAATGAATAAGGTGCAGTAAAGTTGCGAGATATTGTAGGCGCGATTTTATATCGCACAATATGCCTTTATTCACAAAGAGATTATGAGACGCTTTGCTTTAGAGGAAGTATCTTTTGGTTTCCTCATTCTCTTCTCATTCACTTCTCTTTGTGCAAATATTTTCGCGCGAAATAAATTTCACGTCTACATCAACCGTAGGCGTCACGCTTGCTTGGCGCGTCGAACATACAAACCATTTCATCAACCTATACCTGACCAACAAACAACACAATTCGGCTCAAAACTGACAGCTGAAAGCTGATGGCTCACTAAACTTCACACCCACATCAAAGAAATTTAATCGCACAAAGAGACCAAGAGGCGCTGCGCTTTAGAGGAAGTAAAAAATGATCTTGTGGTTTACTCATTCTCTTCTCATTCACTTCTCTTTGTGCAAAAAGATCTTTGGTAATATTCACAATGAGACCAAGAGGCGCTGCGCTTTAGAGGAAACAAAAAGCATTATTATTACTTCCTCATTCTCTTCTCATTTTCTTCTCTTTGTGAATATATTTTCGCGCGAAATAAATTTCACGCCTACATCAACCGTAGGCGTCACGCTTGCTTGGCGCGTCGAACATACAACACCACTTCATCAACCTATACCTGACCAACAAACAACACAATTCGGCTCAAAACTAAAAGCTGATGGCTCACTAAACTTCACACCCACATCAAAGAAATTTAATCGCACAAAGAGGTTAAGAGACGCTGCGCTTTAGAGGAAACAAAAAGCATTATTATCACTTCCTCATTTTCTTCTCATTCACTTCTCTTTGTGCAAATATTTTCGCGCGAAATAAATTTCACGCCTACATCACCGTAGGCGTCACGCTTGCTTGGCGCGTCCTACATACAACACCACTTCATCAACCTATACCTGACCAACAAACAACACAATTCGGCTCAAAACTAAAAGCTGATGGCTCACTAAACTTCACACCCACATCAAAGAAATTTAATCGCACAAAGAGGATAAGAGGCGCTGCGCTTTAGAGGAAGTAAAAATGATCTTGTGGTTTACTCATTCTCTTCTCATTCACTTCTCTTTGTGCAAATACTTTCAGCACAAAAGTACCTCCCACGAGACAGGCCCTGGCAAAGGCCTACAAACAACACCGCTCGGCTCAAAACTGACGGCTAAAAGCTGACTGCTCTAGCTACAAGTCATTATTCCTCTCACTCGGGATATCACTAAAATACTCTACAAACTCAACTTCAAAACCTGCGGGGTCGATGAAATATATATTTTTACGATAAGGGTTTTCTGGGCCGTGTTTATCAATTTCATAACCAGCCGAAACCAGACGTTCAACTACCGCATTAATATCGTTTGTCACATAAGCAAAATGGGCAAGGCCTACTTGGTGGCCGGCTAAATCACGGTTTTCAGCTTCACCGTTATCGCTTAATGCAAGATATTGGTAATCATCACCAAAGTGCAGCCATTTACGCGGTTTTCCTGACCATGTGCTATCGCCTTGACTACGCACACGCCAGTGCGGGAATGCTGCTTTATAAAAGTGCAGCATGGCATCCACATTACTAACAACAAGGTTTACGTGTTCTAAATACATGGTAGTTTTCCTTTTTATTTTTAAACTGCCACCAAGATAAAACCTCAAGTTAAGTTTAGGTAAAGCGTTTTTTCAAATAAAAAAGCCCCACTAAAGTGAGGCTTTTAAAAAATGATTCGTTATTTATGAATTAACTACCAGCAACCTGCATTTGTTCAATCAATACAGAGCCTGTTTGAATACCGCCACGACGCTCGATGTCACCACCTAAGCCCACAACGGCCTTAAACATATCTTTTAAGTTACCAGCAATCGTGATTTCACTTACTGGGTATTGGATTTCGCCATTCTCAACCCAAAAACCCGCCGCGCCACGTGAGTAATCACCGGTTACCGTGTTCACACCTTGACCCATAAGTTCAGTTACTAATAAGCCTGTGCCCATGGTTTTTAAAAGTGCTTTTAAATCGGCATGGGTTTGTTCAACTAGCCAGTTATGAATACCACCAGCATGACCCGTTGGTGCCATCGATAGTTTACGTGCCGCGTAGCTAGCTAATAGGTAAGTTTGCAGCTCACCGCCTTGAATTATTTCACGATCTACAGTTTTTAAACCTTCAGCATCAAACGGCGAAGACGCTAAACCTTTTAATAAATGCGGGCGCTCAGAGATATTCACACAATCGCTAAATACTTTTGTACCTAAGCTATCAAGCAAGAAGCTCGATTTACGATAAAGCGCGCCGCCACCAATCGCCGACACTAAATGGCCGAATAATGAGTTAGCAATATCTGCTCTAAAGATCACTGGTACTTTCATGGTACCGAGCTTTTGGCTGTTAAGTTTAGCCAAGGTTTCGGTTGCCGCTTCGAGGCCTACTTTTGCAGCGTCGTTTAAATCATCTTTATGGCGCGCGATGGTATAAGCCGAGTCACGCTGCATTTGCTCGCCTTCTTTACCGATCACCATCGTACTAATGCTATGACGCGTACGCGGGTAACCTGCAATCATGCCATGGCTGTTACCATAAACACGTAAACCTTGGTGAGATGAAAAACTCGCACCATCTGAATTTACAATGCGCTCATCGGCATTTAACGCCGCTTGCTCTGCTTGATGACAAAACTCCACACCTTGCTCTGGGCTAACTTCCCACGGGTGGTATAAATCTAAATCTTGCGGTGCAAATTCAAGTAACTCTTTATCAGCGATACCATTAAATGGGTCGTCAGAGGTGAACTTTGCAATATCAATGGCTTTTTCGACCACTGTACGTAATGTTTTAGGGTTTAAGTCAGCCGTTGAAGCAGAGCCTTTGTTATTACCCACATAAACACTGATACCTAAGCCACCGTCTTGGTTAAACTCTATTGTTTCAACTTCGCCCATGCGCGTGCTGACAGACAAACCTGATGTGCTCGACATCGCCGCTTCTGCTGCTGTTGCACCCAATTTTTTTGCATGCTCAAGCACTTCGCTTACTGCGTCTTTCACTTCAGAAATGTGTTGATAAATAGGATCTTTCATCTTGTGTGTCCTAGGTTCTGATATTTTTTATAGTGTAACGAATGCTAACACACTGCGAGACCTGCATCAGCTAATATTAATCATTAACTAAATGGCGTATAATAGCGAATAGTTAAGTTTACTGAATGAGCATCCTTATGGCGAAGAAGAAAAAGCCACTTATCGAAGAAGAAATTATTTACGTATCAAAAAGCGAATTAAAACGTGAAGCCATGCAATATCATGGTCTGGGTGCTGAAATTGCAAAAATGCCGAAAAAGCAACGCGATCGTTTACCGCTTAATCACGATTTAAAAGAAGCGTTAGTTGTTTCTGATAAAGTAAGTGATAAGAGCGATGCTTACCGTCGTAACTTAAACTACATCGCAAAAGTATTACGTACCACAGAAAACGTTGATGAAATCCAAGCGATGATCGACATCATGCTTAATAAAAACAATCAAGCGGATGTTTTGATGAACAAAATCGAAACCCTGCGCGATGATTTGATTAAACAAGGTGACGACCTGATCAATTCAACAATTGATCAATACCCTTCTCTTGAGCGCCAAAAAATGCGCCAATTAGTGCGCAGCGCCGCAAAAGAAGTGAAAGCAGAAAAGCCAGCCAAGAATTACAAAGAGTTATTCCAGTATCTAAAAGATGCAATTATGCTTTAATTTCTTCGCGCGAAATAAATTTCACGCCTACATCAAACCGTAGGCGTCACGCTTGCTTGGCGCGTCTTGAGCTGACAGCTCCAAACAAAAAAGGCTCTGAGCGTTCACTCAGAGCCTTTTTAAAATCGATAATCAATTACCAGATTTTTACGCGATCTTCTGGTTTGATATACATTTTGTCGCCTTCTTTCACATCAAACGCCTGATAGAATTCTGGCATGTTTGAAAGAATACCGATTACACGGTAATGGCTTGGTGAATGAGGGTCTGTCATTAGACGGTTACGTAACTCTTCGTCACGATATTTACGTCGCCAAATTTGCGACCAACCCATGAAGAAACGCTGATCACCTGTGTAACCATCAATGATAGGCGCTTTTTCATCACCAAGTGATAACTGGTATGCCGTATAAGCAACTGTTAAGCCGCCTAAGTCACCAATGTTTTCACCTAATGTAAGCTGACCATTAACGCTTGCATCTTCAAATGGCTTGTACTCGTTATATTGAGCAACTAGCTGACCTGTACGCTCTTCAAACTGTTTAAGGTCTGATTCGCTCCACCAGTTACGTAAGTTACCGTCACCATCGTACTTCGCACCTTGGTCATCAAAACCGTGACCTAATTCGTGGCCGATTACCGCACCAATTGCGCCGTAGTTAACAGCGTCATCAGCTTCTAGGTTAAAGAATGGTGGTTGTAAGATAGCCGCTGGGAATACGATTTCGTTGTTCACTGGGTTATAGTAAGCGTTTACTGTTTGTGGTGTCATGTGCCACTCAGAACGGTCAACTGGCTTACCAAGTTTTGCAGTCATATCTGCATATTCCCACTCGCTGTGGCGAATGTAGTTACCTACTAAGTCATCGCCTTTCACTTCAAGTGCTGAGTAGTCTTTCCATTTATCTGGGTAACCGATTTTTGGTGTGAACTTATCAAGCTTTTCTTTAGCCGCAATTTTTGTTTCAGGGCTCATCCACTCAAGGTTTTCAATCGCAACTGCATAACCTTTGATAACGTTATCAACTAACTCTTCCATGCGCGCTTTTGCTTCAGGCGGGAAGTTCTCTTTAACGTATACTTTACCTAAAATTTCACCTAATACACCGTTTGATGCATCAACCGCTTTTTTCCAAAGTGGAGATTGCTCTGTTACACCGCGAAGTGTTGTGCTGTAAAAATCAAAGTTAAGGTCTACTAGCTCTTTATCTAATAAGCGAGCGTAGTTGCTAACAAAGTGGAACTTAAGGTAGTTCTGCCACGTTGCTAAGTCTGTATCGTTGTAGATACCTGCGAATTTTTCTAGGTAGCTAGGCTGGCGAATGATTACATCTTCAGTTTTGATACCAGATGCCTCAAGGTAAGCTGCAAAGTCAAAGTCGCCAGTAAGTTTGTTAGCATCTGCAACGCTCATCTTGTTGTAAGATTTAGTCGCATCACGGCTTTCAACACGGCTCCACTGCGCATCAGCAATGCTTGTTTCAAGATCAATAATTGCTTTTGCCGCAGACTCGGCATCAGCTACACCCGCTTTGCTTAAGATAGCTGTTACGTATGCTTGGTAAGCTTCACGAATTTTTGTGAATTTTTCTTCATCTTTTAGGTAGTAGTCGCGATCTGGTAAACCTAAACCAGACTGATAAACATACATCGCGTTTTCGCTAGAGTTTTTCGCGTCGTTGTTTACGTACCAACCAAACGGTAAGCTACCGCCTTTAATGCGAAGTTCAGCCATTAAAGCAACAAGATCTGACTTGTTCTTAACTGCATCAACGCTTTCTAGCACTGGTGTTAATGGCTTGATGCCTGCCGCTTCACGGCCCGCTTCGTCCATGTAGCTGTTGTAGAATGCAGCTAGTTTAGCTTCATCAGAGCCTGGCTTAACGTCTTTATTAGCCGCTGCTTTTTCTAGTACTTCTTTCATCGCTTTTTGCGAATCATCGTAAAGCTGAGTGAATGAACCGTAGTTTGATTTATCACCTGGAATTTCTGTTTTCTCTAACCATTCGCCGTTTACGTGATAGTAAAAGTCATCTTGTGCGCGAACAGACTTGTCCATGTTCGCCAGTTCAATGCCTGAATTTAAAGGTGCTTTTGCTTCAGTTACGGTCGCAGTTGCTGGTGCTTTAGTTTCTTGTTCTTTTTCACCACAACCAACAAGACCGAGGGCTAGTGCAATACTTGCCGCGGTAAGTGTTACTTTTTTCATGGGAGTCCCGTACTAATTATTTTTTGATGTATTTATCGAAAAACTAGCAAACGTAATTAATCATTAGTGTTTCGCTTTCATCATAATAAACCTCTTAAGCAAAACAATAAAACCGAATATGTAACAATTCTTATCAAAACAGGATGAGACGCATTTTTGAGCGGTTGGAAGGGGAAATTAGCGGTAGAATTGTAGGCGTGATTTTATATCGCGCGATATTTCTGTGATTCACAAAGAGGTTATGAGGCGCTGCACTGAAGAGGAAGTAAAAATGCTCCTGTGGTTCCCTCATTCTTTTCTCATTCACTTCTCTTTGTGAAAATATTTTCGGCACTAAAGTACTTCCTACGAGGTAGGCCCTGGCAAAGGCCTACAAACAACACCGTGCGGCTAGAAACTGACAGCTGAAAGCTTACAGCTCAAACCTCTGTTTTATCTTTTCGATAATCTCAACATTCGCGGCAGGGAAGCTGTAATCATCAAGCTCGCTAAGTGCGACCCATTTGCCTTGTTGGCCTTCTGCGCCATGGGCCGTACCAGTGAAATCATCAACAATGTGCACATCTAAACGCACACATTTATCACCGTAGTCATGTTCGATAACCATTAGCTCTTCACTAGCGTTTACGGTTAGGTTTACTTCTTCTAACAGCTCGCGCTGAAGTGCGGCAAATACGCTTTCGCCCTGCTCTACTTTGCCGCCTGGGAATTCCCATAAGCCGCCTTGGTGTTTGTCGTCTGGGCGCTTACAAATAAATAATTGCTGATCTTTATAAATAACGCCAACAGCAACATGCACTACTTTTTTAGTCATTTGTTGTTTCCTTAATCATAAAAAAAGCGACGCAAGCGTCGCTTTTTATCACCGTGTTTTGGTTATTTTAATTTACCGCAACACTGCTTATATTTATTACCTGAACCACAAGGGCACGGCTCGTTACGGCCTACTTTTGGCTCTGCACGTTGTGTTACTACAGCACCTTCTGGTGTTTCGCCACCGATGTGCTCAGCTTCTTCGTGTTGGTATTCACGTGGTGCATTTTCGCTACGACGATGTTGCTCTTCAACTTTCTCAACATCTTCTTCAGCGCGAACTTGTACTTTACTTAAAATACCCACAACGTCGACTTTTAAGTTCTCTAGCATTTCAGAGAATAGCTCGAACGACTCGCGCTTGTACTCTTGCTTAGGATTCTTCTGTGCGTAACCACGTAAGTGGATACCTTGACGAAGGTGGTCCATCGCAGCTAAGTGATCTTTCCAATGTTGGTCTAGGCTTTGTAGCATAATCGCTTTTTCGAATTGACGTAGTACAGACTCGCCTACCATCTCTTCTTTTTGCTTGTATGCTTGCTCAACCGCTTCTTCGATACGCTCACGAAGCTTCTCTTCGTATAGTTTGCTATCGTCAGCTAGCCATTGTGAAATTGGCAGCTCGATTAAGAAATCTTGTTTTAAGCGTTCTTCAAGACCTGGGATATCCCACATTTCAGCTAAGCTTTGCGGTGCAATGAATTGGTCAATCACACCATTTAGCACATCGCCGCGAATTGCAGTGATAGTTTCTGAAATATCGCCTTCTTCAAGTAGCTCGTTACGTTGCGAGTAAACAACACGACGTTGGTCGTTTGCTACGTCATCGTACTCAAGTAATTGCTTACGAACGTCAAAGTTACGTGCTTCAACTTTGCGTTGTGCGTTTTCGATTGCGCGGTTAACCCAAGGGTGCTCAATTGCTTCACCGCGTTGCATACCTAGTTTACGCATCATGTTAGTCATGCGCTCACCAGCGAAAATACGCATTAGCGCGTCGTCCATTGATAAGTAGAAACGGCTTGAACCGGCATCACCTTGACGACCAGAACGACCACGTAACTGGTTATCGATACGACGAGACTCGTGACGCTCAGTACCAATGATGTGTAAACCACCCGCTTCGATTACTGCGTCGTGGCGTTTTTGCCACTCATCTTTAATCGCTTTGATTTGTTCGTCAGTTGGGTTTTCTAGCTTTTCAACTTCGCTGTTCCAGTTACCACCTAACACGATATCGGTACCACGACCGGCCATGTTAGTTGCAATAGTTACTGTGCCAGGTAAACCTGCATCGGCAACGATGTCTGCTTCTTGTGCGTGGAACTTAGCATTAAGTACGTTGTGCTTAATTTTTTCTTTACGTAAGAACTGCGATAAGTACTCAGAACTTTCGATAGAAATAGTACCCACAAGTACCGGTTGACCACGTTCTTGGCAATCTTTGATATCAGCAAGAATTGCTTCGTACTTTTCTTCTTGTGTTAGGTATACAAGGTCAGCACGATCGTCACGGATCATCGGTTTGTTAGTTGGCATTACTACTGTGTCTAGACCATAGATAGACTGGAACTCAAACGCTTCTGTGTCTGCTGTACCTGTCATACCCGCTAGCGTGTCGTATAAACGGAAGTAGTTTTGGAATGTGATTGATGCCAATGTTTGGTTTTCGTTTTGAATGCGCACACCTTCTTTTGCTTCAACAGCTTGGTGTAAACCTTCTGACCAACGACGACCTTCCATTGTACGGCCTGTGTGCTCATCAACGATAATAACTTCGTTTTCTTTAACAACGTAATCAACGTCTTTTTGATAAAGCTTGTGAGCACGAAGTGCCGCATACACATGGCTTAATAATGTGATGCTTGAAGCTGAGTAAAGTGAATCACCTTCTTGAATTAAGCCGCGCTCAATTAGTAGCTCTTCAACTTTAATTTGGCCACGCTCTGTTAGGTGAACTTGCTTAGACTTTTCATCGATCGTGTAATCGCCGTCGCCTTCAACGCCTTCTTCATCTTCTTTTTCTTGAAGCTCTAGGTCAGGCACAATTTTGTTGATTTCGATGTAAAGCTCAGAGCTGTCTTCAGCTGGGCCTGAGATAATTAGCGGCGTACGCGCTTCATCGATTAGGATTGAATCCACCTCATCCACTACAGCGTAGTAAAGTGGGCGTTGAACACGCTCTTCAATGCTAAATGCCATGTTATCGCGCAGATAATCAAAGCCAAATTCGTTATTGGTACCGTAAGTGATGTCGGCAGCGTAAGCGATTTTCTTTTGCTGTGGCATCATGCCTGGTACGTTACAGCCTACTGTTAGGCCTAAGAACTCAAATAATGGGCGGTTAGTTTCGGCGTCACGTTTTGCAAGGTAGTCGTTCACGGTAATTACGTGAACACCTTTACCTGTTAAACCACGAAGGTATGCAGGTAATGTTGCAGTTAGTGTTTTACCTTCACCGGTACGCATTTCTGCGATGCGACCTTGATGTAAAACCATACCACCTAGTAGCTGTACGTCGAAGTGACGCATGCCGTTTACACGCTTAGATGCTTCACGTACCACAGCAAATGCTTCTGGTAAAATGTCATCTAGGCTTTGTCCGTTATCGTAACGCTCTCTAAATTCAGCTGTTTTTGCTTTTAAATCTTCATCAGAAAGCGCTTCTAATTGCTTTTCAAGCGCATTAATTAGAGCGACCGTCTTTCTTAGGTTTTTAATAGTGCGGTCATTGCGACTACCAAAAATCTTGGTAAATAAATTAGATATCATGATAAAACCGTTACAATGTATTCTTTGTTAGCTAGTCATTAGCTAACCCACTTTCTTCAATTGATAATTAATATGCGCTTATGCTCATGATGTAGGGCATATTAATTAACAATTTATCAGTACGCTGTTCAAAACACCGCTTATTTCGTGCGCTATCATACCAGAGTCTGCGCAACATCAAACCTTCTGTGTGTGAAGATATGGAATTTCGGCAAGAAAATTTAAAAATCAGCCATAATCTTTGATCTAACCCCATCAAAAGGGTGAAAACAAGATTACTGAATAGATATGGCGACAATAAGAATAAAATCAAGATCAGGGTATAAAAAAGCGAAGTAGATTAATTTTCACAAAAGAGGCCAAGAGGCGCTTCGCTTTAGAGGAAGTAAAAAATGATCTTGTGGTTTCCTCATTCTTTTCTCATTCACTTCTCTTTGTGCAAAACATATTGAACCAAAGACAACACCGAGGCGCTCCGCGCTACATAGAGAAAGACAAATTATCACAAAGAGGATAAGAGACGCTTCGCTTTAGAGGAAGTAAAAAATGATCTTGTGGTTTCCTCATTCTCTTCTCATTCACTTCTCTTTGTGCAAAAAGATCTTACGCGCGAAATAAATTTCACGCCTTCCTCAAACGTAGGCGTCACGCTTGCTTGGCGCGTCTGACATACAGCGCAATTTCATCAACCTATGTCTGACCTACAAACAACACAATTCGGCTTCAAACTGACAGCTGATGGCTGATGGCTTTATTTATTTTTTGCGCCCATGCTGTGCTAAACGCTCTAACTTGGCTTTTAAAGATGGAGGGGCGTCTGCGGCGATGGCGCTGAGGTAATCGGCCGTTTGTTCGCTCATTTGGCGCTTCGAAACAGGCTTTTGTTCTGGCTTATTTGTTGCCGATAAGCGCTGGGTTGCCTGTGGGTTTGCGGTAATTTTAATTTGCCCAAGCTCTACCATACCAGCGGCACGAAAATGCGAAAGCATATCCATTTTTAAGTAATTTAAACGCAGTGCAATCGGTGCCGAAACCGCTTCTATCATTAAGGTACCATCGCGGTAATTACTTACCCGGCATTTTTTCGAAAGGATTTCACCTAAAAAGTCATCAAGAATGGTTTGTTGAGAAGACAAGCCTTGAGTTTTACCAGCATAAGACGCCAAGCGGCCACTCAAGCCCGCCATAATATCGCCAACAGCCTTTGGCGCGTATCTATCTTTTGCCATTAATCGTCTACCTAAAAGGGTTAATCACCACAAAGGGAATATACCACCTACGTAAATATGAAGCTATTAGGTTCGAAAGTCGAGTTACAAGTTACAACGATTGTAGGCGTCACGCTTGCTTGGTGCGTCTTACATTCAGCACCAAGCATGCAAATTAATAAAGAAACCACAAACAATGCCGCTCTGCTCAATACTGACAGCTGAAGGCTGATGGCTATAAATTCTTTTCCTTATATGGACTCCCCGTTTTTTGTCAACGGAGTATTTATTAAATAAAGATTAGATGCTGGCTTATATACGGACTCTATTTGGGGAGCTACCCCTGGTCACTTTAATGTATTCGCCCCTTTATGACT
>NZ_JBECOT010000062.1:0-21334 GCF_040104395.1 Pseudoalteromonas sp. BZA4 | reverse complement strand
GTAAAACAGCACAAAGGCCGTAAAGACTCGATACGCAGTAAGTGTGTTAGGGCTAGTTTTGACGATGAATTCAGGGCTGAGCTTATCTTTGGTTAATACTTGTTAACAAAGTATGCTCTCACCCTGACCTAACCACACAACCAATAAGCATTTTTGTTAATTTGCCTATAGGTCTCTTTTTTGTGTCCAAAATTTATCAAAACAAAATTGCATAAGTATATTTTCAATAACTTAGCATTTTTGACTGCGATTTTTTATATGGGACACGAAACCTAAAAATCACTAACCAATTGAAATAAAAAACTTACAAAAATTTAAAGAGTACATATTAAAAGCTCTATTTTGGAGCTTATCAAGAGCTCTAATTACGATTCACTCTGTACTTATGGAGTGAGCTGTTGCTTTGTTCTCATCCAGCAAAGTAACTCTTTTTACTACGGCTTCGATTATGTAGGCCTTATTAACATGTCCTAATCGTCACAGCAGCGAAATGAAAACTTTATGCTCTTTTGATGATTAAAACGTATAGAGAAGCTAATTATGAAATACAAACAAAAATCGATACCACTTTCAAAGGCTAAGCTGAAGCCTCACCCGCTACTAATTGAATTAACCAAAAATGATGTGATACAGCTAAGAGCAAACCAAAGTATCGATGACTTACCTATAGAAGTAATACAGTCATTATTAGACTTGCACCCATTAGCTGTGTTTTTTGATACTGACGATAATAGCTATTTAACACTTACAGCAAGCAGCATAATTGAACGCTTTAAAGCACATCCACTGAAAGCGAAATTAAACTTAAGACTGCTTATTTACCCGCAAGAAGTTACCGAACAAGTTCTTCTGACAACTCTACTCTTTGACGGTGCATTAACGCTTTTTTCAAAAAGCAATTTAAGTACAAATATTAAACACCGTCTTAATTGCATTAAAGAGCAAGGGATAGCGACACCTAAACAATATGTATTGGCAAATCTAGCTAATACATCTCCTTCAACTTTTCGGTAATGGAGTGCTAAACATGGGCATATCGGAGCATATTGCGAGAAGTAACCGTTTAAGGAATGCCGGTGGTCGCTACCCTAATGCATTAGCGCACGCCACAACATTAGCTATTATGTTGATAAAGCTAGCTAGAGTTGATGCTAAAGCTCGTCCAGCAATGACTGCAGTAGCACTATTCATGTGGTTAACACTAGGCTGGAAGTACATTAGTTCGGCAAGTGATATTCCTGATTTTATAAAAATACCTGCCACAAAACCTTGTAAAAAGCACACTTTTCGCACTTATTATGATGGTACAGTATCGTGGGCTGAGTATGCGAAACCCTATAAATACAAAAACCGTATTGTGTATTTATGGCAACCTATGCCGACCTATTTAAATGTATTTTTTCAACGCTTTATTAGCGATCACACTTACGGTACGCCTTTTTTAAATCTCAAAAACAAAGCACATTTATTTGAGATAATAAAGGCAGCATGGAAAACACCGAATACATTAAAAGATAACCCTCGCGTTAACAAAAATACCTTCCAGCATTATTTTATTAATTGTGCTCAGGCGGATAACACACTAGGTGCAATAGTTCGATCACAGCTAATAACGAATAATAGAGCACATCATTCTAGCGCGATATATTACCAACAGTTAAATACTGATCGTATCCGTGGCAAGATATTTAATGCGCATAACCGCTACTTATCACGCCTTATTAACGCAGCAAAAAAAGCTGAACTCCACGTATATTTTGAGCTCTTTCTGGAAGAGTATTCTGTAAACCTTATTAATACGTCAATAACAGAGGCCGACTATTTATCGCAACCTGGTGAGATAAGTCAGTTTGAACTCGATATCACACAAAACAGTCGTGATAAAAAGCGCACTCCAGCGATTTTAATAGGCAGTGCTCGATCACTTGAAGATAACCACGTCAGTCACTTTTTCCAAAAAGTACATGCGTTAGTCGTAAATGCTAAAGAAAGTGTCTTGGCTAAAGGCCCTCGTTCAAAAACATATTTAGCAAATCAATCGGCGCTGCGAGATTACTATAATAAAGCAACCTATCGTATTGCATTACTGTTTATTGTTCTTACTGGCGCAAGGCCTACACATAGCATCAGTATATTATCAATTTATTACTCAGGCTCTGATGTTGTATTTATCAAAGATAAAGGTGTCCTTAGGCAGCTAATACTCTGTGATTACTTGCAACAAGAGATTAAACAGTATTTATCCTTACAATCAGTTATTCGTACACAACTCAGCATACATACTGAATTAGATGAGCTTTGGTATACGTGTAGTGAGAAAAACATCCCGAAGGCCCTAACAAGTCGCGAACTTCGTTTATTCATGCATCAAATTTGGCCCAATGTAGTGCCTTATCAATTGCGCCACTTTTTTAGTTTCTGTGCTAATAGCCATATGTTTTCAGACAAGCTATATGACAACGATATCGATCGGCTGATGGGGCATGAAAATCTGGGAGAGCGCCTCGGAAGCGATATGTTGTTCTCACCTCGATTCGAAGCAATTAAAGGTTTTTTAAATACACTACCGAAGCGTTTAGGACTGAAGGATTTAACTTATGTCTGAAAAATTTATACATCAGCATGCAAAAAAAATTGCTGAGTATTTGACTCAATCTTGGCCATTAAAGACAACAGAAGATGACATCTTTTGGGTATTAGAACACTGGCAAATAACAGAAAAGAAAACGCGTATTGTCGATAATACCGATCTCAGCAAGATCACTCAGCAGATCAATGCTATTCCGACCGGGAAGCAACGAGCATATAAGCAGGCGCTTGAGGGGATTCTTTTTTATTTGGGAGAAGCGTGTCATTGGCAATTACCAGCACTTATAAAAAACACAATCAGTGACACCAACCATCAACATTTTGAAGAGCTTGCAAAAGGTGCAGCGCACGCACATAAAATTTTTGCATGCTACCAACAACAAAAAACGTATTTTTTTGATACAAGGGGCTCATTAACACCGTGCTTTATAGCATTAATAATTGGCTTTGAGATAGCCCCCTTATCGCTTGAGCATATCAGCGCTATTTTAAATAATCCGAATTCGATTATAGATAAAGAAGGTAATCCACGCCTTGCTATTACTCACATGGGGTATGGGGCAGATGAATTAAGAACAACTCATTACTATTTATCAATCGAAAGCTATCGTTTCTTAGAGGACTATTATGCGCAGTCACCTCCAAGAATAAGCTCAAAATGTTTGTATGCAGACTTATCAAGTTGGTTGGAAGAAAATGGGTTACCGGCCTGTAGTATTAAACAGATATGGCCGAAACGATTTCAAATCCATTGGTATCTTCGTTTTCAGCTACCGCCTGTTTTCGTTAAGGATTTGGCTAACCCTGAGCGGTATGTCGGTCTATCAAAATCCACTACTCTATCAAAAATAAGAGAGGCCGGGATTTATGCTATCGATTGGGATACCAAATGGTTTGATTCATTAACTAAATTACAAAAAAAAGTGCGTTGGCCTCATGAAGACTTACTCAAACACTCTGAAAGTTTCAGCACTGTCGAAACACCGCCGTGGGATGCCAATAACATTCTACCGCGCTTGTTATTTGATTACACAAAACAGCTGCTTGTGTATGGGGGAGTAAAAAAAGCGTCCCTTGCATTAGGATCGATTAAAAACTACACCTCACTTAAAAGTAAACTTGAGCCCTACCCTCTGTGTTACGCAGAGGCTATTAGCGAAGAGGCTATTAATGGGTGGGCTCAAACTGTCTATGACTCGATAGACTCCGATATAGTAAAAGGCACCTTTTATAATTTTTTACGCTTTTTAAGCTACCAAGAACAAACAGATACACTCGATTTATCTAGCTTTAGCTCACCTCTGGTAGCGCCATCGGTGAGTCCTGGTCGATTAACTGTTGACGAATTGGACCGTCTACTGGAAGTGCTTTTATCGAGCAAAACTAACAACCCTTTTCGTAGTTTATTTGGTGCGATTGCAGCATTATTAGGGTTTTACGCTATGTTGCGTCGTGGTGAAGTTCTAAGGTTACGCCGTAAAGATATTCGATTTAAACCAGGTACTGGTCTTATAACGATCACGGTAACTAATACATCAGAAGGCAACACCAAAAGCAACACCACTCGCATGGTGTACACCACACTTCCTGTGCAGTACCGCCTGTTATTTATATATCTATTTGAAATAAAAGAGAACATACCTCGCGAGGAACCTTTGTTGGGGTTTGAAGGCGAGAAATACCATTCACGCCAGCTTTATTACTTATTACCTGTGTCGCGTGCTTTACGGTATTTATTTGGTATGCATCTTAATTTTCATCATCTTCGCCACAGTGGTGTACATCTGTTTATGCTGCAAACACTACATTTCGTGATCGATACACCAAATGAACACCGAGGGAAAACTCCATTAGAGCAAGAAGTGCTTTCAAACGACTCGGTGACTACTCGTTTCGATTATTGGTTTGAAGGCAGAGCTGTTAACGAAGTGAATGATGCTGCTTTTTTAGATGAAATGGGTTTGCAAATTGGTCACCTCTACTATGACACAACAAGGTGGTCGTATTTGCATGATATTGAATGGCTACTCCCTATTATTAGTCGTGCCCATGCACCGTATGTTCTTCATGAATATACGCACAGTGAGCTGCGCTATTTATTAGGGCTACACCCTAAATCTAACGACCTATCTCGAATACTACTTAGGCTCAGCCCTGAATACGCCAATAAAACACTGGGACAAAAACGCAGTCAACCAGTAAAAATGAGTGATAGGCAGCTCAGAGAGGTCATACTTGGCAAAAAGAGTGAAGCGGAAAAAACGAGTACAACTATTGAGCTTGCCTCAATGTGGAAAAAATCAATTCATAGTAGCGAACACTCGTTACTGGGTTTTATTTTTGAAGCCATGTTTGAACATAAAGCACTCGACTTCAGTGCACTTAGCTTTATATGGGGTAATGGCAGTAAGCATCATATTCAACCGGTTTCTAAAAAGCAGCATACAGCTCTAAGCAATCTACCTCCCGTTGCACTTTCTGATGATGGTCAATCATTACAAATAACGCTGGCCTGCAATAGCAAAAACGCTCGTGCATTTACCACCGCTTTTAGACATAGCGATTGGGGCTGGTTAACTAGCAAATTTGTATTATCCGTTAATCGAAAAACCAATATCGAACGACAAAAACAGCTGCTTAAAGCACAGTTCGCTCAGAAAAATGAAGTCATTCAAATCACTAAACATGCTACAGGAGAAACAACATTAACTATTTATTTAACACCCAAAAAGCCTCTTTCACCTAGTGTGCTCAAGTTTACACATAAATTTATTCAATCATTCAAATACAATAAGGAACAACCATGAAGATTAAAATTCCTAGTAATAAAAAAGCACTATTCGAAAGCATCACGGAGGTTATTGATACTCGTTATTTTGATAACCTAGCAACCGTATTAATAAATAAAAAAGAAGAGTCGATTGCAATAATAGCGGGTAAACCGCCTTTATGCTCGCACAGTAAATTTACACTTGATAAATCTTCTAGTCATGTAAAAGACACACAATTTTCTATAGATGGCAGTTTTATAAAGCAGCTCCCAAACTATTTTAGTAAAGATGAAGACATTGAATTCAGTGTTCACACCTCCTTTTCAAATGCGACATCAGTTGAATTAATCCATAAAGACACTAAAAGCAGCGAAAATGCACTGCGTCGGTGTGAGTGTGTTGATGTATATGAAGCGCATTTAGCTTATCTCAAAGAAAGTGCACAGCGCCCAACCTCAACTGTTTCTAAAGCTACAATAGAGCGAGTTATATATGAGGCAAAACAAAATATGCCTTTAGAATTATGTGAAATGAACGCAGAAAAACAATATTGTCGAGTTCAACGCGATGGAAATGTAGAGGAAGTGCACCTACCTGACAACCTAAATCTAGCGGTTTCAATGGTTTTGACAGAGGAGATTATCCGTGAGGTTGATAATGTATGTAAAGCAACAGAAGGCGATGAAATTGAAGTTGCCCAACAAGGTGAATCAATCACCTTTAAAACACCGGAAGTCACAGTCACTTATTCATTGGCCGGCGTTGAAGAGTTTTACGCAAAGAAGCCTCTTAAATTCATTAACGAAAAACATGTTGTAGTAGATTTCCTTGCACTTAAAAATGAAGTTAGGCACTGCTCAGCTGAGTATAAAACTATTAAAAAATCAGATAATGCACTCTTATATTTAAGCGGTGATAAAGCCGCTATTGCATTTATTATGCCCCCTTTTGAATTTGTGCACCCAATCGCGGTAACTCAAACGTGTAGCGAAACAAAAAATAGTGAGTCATTATATCGCTTTTCACTAAAAGCACTATTGGGCATTAACATTAGCGACTTAACCCAAGCGGAAAGTACGCGCCTCGACATTCTTAAGTACGAAAACGGCGAACGTAAATTAGGTGTGTATTTTTCACTTGAGAACACACTACCACATCGCACTATTTCGATTGAGAAAGATGAGAGCCAGTTTCCTAAAGTTGCAGCGTTGCTTGAAGAGTTAAATCAAAGTCAAGCTGGTACAAATGCTCGAAATACAAAGCGAGAAGTACAAGAGGATTTATTTGGGTACATTATGGATAAAGAGAAAGAGTATTAACGCTGAAAAGCACTAGACAGATATACAGTATTTACTATATTTTATAAGTGAAATTCTAGTCAGTAGCGCAATTTTGTACTTAGTGTATGGTATTCGCATAACTGACAATAAAATAAGCAGTTGGGGTAGAGAGACTGGAACCTCCCTACCCCGTACCGGCTGCTCCGCGTTTAAACCGACCCAGCCGATGGCTTAATTCTAGCGAATTCCATTGGTGAGGGATAGATCTATTTATAGATCCATTAACTAATGGAGGCCATTATGGCTCACATTCGCATTCGTCCTAACGGACGTATTCAATTTGATTTACACCTTTATGGGCAACGCTTTCGTGAAGGCACTAAGCTCATGGCAACGCCGGCTAATTTAAAAAAAGCCAATACCCTACTCAAAAAAATGAATGCGGAAATTGATTTAGAAACGTTTCAATACCGTAATTATTTTCCTGAGAGTAAAAAAGTGGCGAAGTTTGAAGCTCTACAGCGCAGTAAACACCCCGATCGCCTTCACCCATTTTTTAACGACTACGCCAATGAGTGGTTCGATCGTCAAAAAGCCAAATGGAAAAGCAGTTACCAAAGCGTTGTACGCAATACCCTCGATACCTATTTGATCCCTGAATTTGGTAATATATTGGTAAGCGAAATTACATTGGCCAATGTGGATTATTTTCGTGAAAGCTTAACGTTGATAGAAAAAAATGGCCGACGAAAGCTCACCAACAAGCGTATTAATGGCATTTTATGGCCGCTTATTGCAATTTTAAGCTTGGCGGCTGAAGAGCATAACTTTCCTTACCCTATGCGCCGATACAAAATACTTAAAGAAGAGCGCGCTGACTCTAACCCATTAACGGCTGATGAGGTTCAACGGTTTTTAGAAGCAGTGCCTACACAGTGGCAAGATTACTTTAAAGTGCGTTTTTGGACAGGTATGCGCAGTTGTGAGGTGCATGGCTTACGCTGGGAGGACATTGATTTTAACCATCGTCTTATTCGTATTCGCCATAATTGGGTTAATGGTGAGTTGTGTGATGTAAAAACGCCTAAGTCACGCCGCGAATTAAAAATGTGCGATACGCTCTATACACTATTTAACCGCTTAAAAGAGCAAGCAAGTAGTGACTTTGTATTTACTCATAAAGACAACCCACTCGATAATCACTTTGTGAGTAAACAGCTGTGGTATCCCACATTAAAAAAAGCTGGATTAGCACGTAGGCGCCCTTACGAAACACGCCACACTGCGGCTGTGCTGCATATTGCCGCACATGAAAACCCGTTATATATTTCACATATGTTAGGGCATAGCGATACACGTTTATTATTTGAGGTTTATGCGCCATATGTAGCTAATGCATCTAGGCAGGATGGGTATGCATTTAATGAAATGATGATTGAGCGTGGGATTGCTTAGCAGGGTTAAGTTGGGGTATGCGTGCTTCTAACCGCATTAACGTTTTCAAATAGGGATATTAGTAATAACGCCTAAATGGCCAACAAGCAGAGCGTTTCTCGAGATAGCGTACGGAGTGAGTGTACACTCACCCCCTACTAGTAATACGTTTTACAATAACGCTTTAATTGCACTTGCAATATGCTCAGCTTGCGCTTGCGAGGCCACCGAATCGGTAGACTCAACCATAACGCGGATGAGTGGCTCAGTGCCTGATTTACGCAATAAAACACGCCCAGTGTCCGCCAATATACTTTCGGCATCAAGTACAGCTTGCTTTACTGAATCAGTATTAAGTATTTCATCGGCATTATTTTGTGTTAAACGCACATTTAAAAGTACTTGCGGTAGTTTTTGCACACCCGCTACGTAGTCTTTTAATGATTGCTTTTGCTGTATAAGCGCGGTTAGCACTAAAAGTGATGCAACTATACCGTCACCCGTGGTCGCATAGTCTAAGTGTAGAATATGGCCAGAGCCTTCACCGCCTAGTTTCCAACCGGTATTTTTAAGTTGCTCAACAACATAGCGGTCACCTACTTTTGCGCGCTTAAATGGTATATCCATGTCTTTAAGCGCAAGCTCTAAGCCCAAATTCGACATAAGCGTACCTACAACACCGCCATTCATATTACCTTGTAGCTTCGCCGCTTTTGCCAGAATATATAAAATTTGGTCGCCATCAACAACGTTGCCCGCATCATCAACCAGCATTAGCCTGTCAGCATCACCATCAAGGGCAATACCTAAGTCTGCATTATTTGCTACTACGGCAGATTTCAAGCTATCTAAATGGGTAGCGCCGCATTGCTCATTAATATTTAAACCATCTGGTTTGTCATTAATGCTGATCACCTCTGCGCCTAACTCTGAATAAACATTAGGGGCAATGTGATACGCTGCGCCATTAGCGCTATCTACAACTATTTTTAAGCCTTCAAGGGTTAAGTCTTTGGCAAATATGCCTTTGCAAAACTCAATGTATCGGCCGGCGGCATCATTAATACGCCTTGCTTTACCTAAACGCTCTGAGCTTACACACTGCATTGCATCATTTTTTAATGCTTGTTCAAGCAAGGCTTCAATTTCAAGTTCCTGCTCGTCATTAAGCTTAGTGCCAAAGTTATTAAAAAATTTAATCCCGTTATCGTAGTATGGGTTGTGTGAGGCACTAATTACTACGCCGGCATCGGATCTAAACGTTGATGCTAAATAAGCAACCGCGGGGGTAGGCATTGGGCCAACAAAGGCGACATTTACACCGGCAGCAGAAAGGCCTGCTTCCATTGCCGACTCAAACATATAACCGCTATTACGTGTATCTTTACCGATTAAAATCTCTTTAGTACCGCTTGAGGCTAAAACCGTACCTGCAGCCCATCCCAGTTTCATTGCAAAATCTGGTGTGATAGGAAACGTGCCTACTTTGCCTCTTACACCATCGGTACCAAAATACTTACGCGACATGATTATTCCTTTATATTTAATCAGTTTAAATTATTTAAAATAAAGCAGGGTTAAAAAAGTGAAAAAGCGCGGCTTAAAGCCGCGCTATAATCAAGTTTTTACTATATGCTGAATAGCTTAACAGCTCATAGTGTCAAACTTTAAGCTAATATTATTATAGATTAACGACATTACTAGTTTGTGCGTCATCACCATTCACGAGCGTAGTTAAGTATTTACCAAATTCGTCGCCAAGCTTAGCATCTCGCATGCCGTACTCAACAATCGCTTTTAAGTAACCTAGCTTATCGCCACAGTCGTGCGAGCGACCACTCATGTGAAAGGCTTCCACCGTTTCTTGTTTCATTAGCTCATCAATTGAATCAGTTAACTGTATTTCGCCGCCTGCGCCAACCGGTGTTTTAGCAAGTAGTGGCCAAATAGTTTTACTCAGTACGTAGCGCCCTACCACCGCTAGGTTAGAGGGGGCTTTGTCTGCATCCGGTTTTTCAACCATGGTTTTAATAGCTGCACTAATGCCAGGAGTGAGCTGCACACTATCGATATCAGCAATACCATATTTACTTACATCTTCTTGCGCTACAGGCTCCAACATAATTTGGCTTGCACGTGTCTCGCTAAAGCGCTTTAACATCGCTGCAAGATTCTCTGTCTTTTGGTCTGCCGTATAAGCATCGAGTATTACATCAGGCAATAAAACAATAAAATCATCGTCGCCCACAATGGGCTTGGCACATAAAATAGCATGCCCTAACCCTTTTGCTTCACCTTGGCGCACACTCATAATGGTTACATCAGCTGGGCAAATAGAGCGCACTTCTTCAAGCAAGGCACGTTTAACACGCTTTTCAAGCGTGGCTTCAAGCTCATAACTTGTATCAAAGTGATTTTCAATGGCATTTTTAGAGCTATGCGTGACCAGTACAATCTCTTTAATATCCGCGGCGATACATTCAGCAACAATGTATTGAATAAGCGGTTTATCTACAATGGGGAGCATCTCTTTTGGAATGGCTTTGGTCATAGGCAGCATACGTGTGCCAAGCCCAGCAACAGGAATTACAGCTTTCATAGGTAGTCCTTTATTTCTAAATTAATTATTTTTAATATCGGGTAAGGTTAATCACTACCAAATAAATCGCGCGTATACACTTTATCTGCTATATCACTCAGCTCTTCCACCATACGGTTTGATACGACCACATCAGCGAGTTGCTTAAACTCATTTAAGTCTTTAATTACCCGTGAGTGATAAAATTCCTCTTCTTCAAGCACCGGCTCATACACAACCACTTCAATACCTTTGGCTTTTATACGCTTCATTATGCCTTGTATAGCAGAGGCTCTAAAGTTATCAGAGCCTGTTTTCATTACTAAGCGATAAACGCCCACGATATTAGGGCTGCGCTTTATGATTGAGTCTGCAATAAAGTCTTTACGTGTAGTATTAGCATCTACAATCGCACCTATAATATTATTTGGCACGTCTTGATAATTCGCGCGTAACTGTTTGGTGTCTTTTGGTAAACAGTAACCACCGTAACCAAACGACGGGTTGTTATAATGATTGCCTATACGTGGGTCTAAACCTACACCTTGGATAATTTGCTTTGAGTTCAAGCCGTGTGCTTCTGCGTAGCTATCAAGTTCATTAAAGTAAGCAACCCGCATAGCAAGGTAGGTGTTAGAAAATAACTTAATCGCTTCCGCTTCCGTTGAGTCAGTGAATAGCACTTCAACGTCTTGTTTAATTGCACCTTGCTTCAGTAAATTAGCAAAAATAGTGGCGCGCTCACTTTGCTCACCCACAACAATGCGTGACGGATGCAAATTGTCGTACAGCGCTTTACCTTCACGTAAAAACTCAGGTGAGAATAGTAAGTTGTCAGCCTTAAGCTGCTTTTTAATATCAGCCGTAAAGCCAACCGGAATAGTCGACTTAATCACCATAACCGCATTAGGGTTATGCGCTATAGTGTCTTTAATAACCGCTTCAACCGAGCGTGTATTAAAGTAGTTTGTTTCTACATCATAATCCGTTGGGGTGGCGATGATAACAAAATCAGCGTTTTCATAGGCCACTTTTTTATCGGTGGTTGCTGTGAAGTTTAAATCATCACGCAGTAAAAATTCACTAATTTCAGTATCAACAATTGGTGATGTCTTATCGTTTAAAAGCGCAATTTTGTGCTCATCAATGTCTAATGCCACCACTTCATTGTGTTGTGCTAAAAGCATTGCATTTGAAAGGCCTACGTAGCCCGTCCCTACTACAGCAATTTTCATGGTATTCCTTTAAAGTTAACTAATTCTGAAAACAATTTTTTAAAAAATATTTCTAGTTATAAATCTATAACTATTTGATAATTCAATTACTGATTAATAGAATATTTCTTTTCTGGTAAATTTAATTTACGTCTAAAAAAGTTCATTACAGTACAGTAATTAATAAGTACTAATAAATATGCAGTAAATAAAATAACAAAGCCATAAAACATTAAAAATTCAGGTATTAAAAACACCTCACCTATTACACCAATACCTGCAAAAACAGCAGCAATAGAGCATATTAAAATAAGGGTTTGTGTAGGTGAGCAACCTAAGCGCTGGCATATATGATGTAAATGCTCACGGTCTGGCTTAAATGGAGACTTCCCTTGCTTAACGCGGCGAATCATTATTGCCACCATGTCCATTAATGGTACCGCTATTAACCACAATGCAGTGACAGGACGAATCATTGCATTACCTGGTGTTTGGCTGGCGCCAATTAATAACCAAATAACAGTAAAGCCTATCATCATACTGCCGGCATCGCCCATAAATACTTTACGCTCACGCCCAACTAGACCAAGGTTCATAACAATGTATGGAATCATACAAACAACAAGTAATAAGCATAAATAACTTAAGCTTTCTTCACCTACCAAGCTAAGTAAAATACCTAAACTTGCGAACGTAACTACTGACAGTCCTCCTAGCAGACCATCAATACCATCAACCATATTAAATGCGTTAATACATCCAATAACTGCAAAAATTGTAATAACGGTAGATGAGTAACCTAGGTCAATATTCCCAAAACCAACCAAATTACCCAGTGTATGTAGGTTAGCTCCAGCATAATAAATCATTGCAAACGAAATAAAGGCTTGTACAGCCATACGTATTTTAACACTTAAATCAAAGCGATCGTCCAGTGCACCCACTGCCGTTAAACAACATATGCACAACATATATAAATTTGCGTGATTAATCATACCTTGGTGCGAATAAATGTAATTTACTATAGTGATACATATAGCAATTCCGCCCACAAGAGGAATATTTCCAGAATGTAACTTTCGCCCGGATGGTTTATCGACAAGACCTACTTTACGTGCAGCCTTACGCATTAAAAATAAAATAGCAAAAGCGATAAAAAAAGTAAAAAGAAGATCCAAAAACATAATTAATCCATACTGAGTAACAACATTAAAAATTGTAAAAACAGTCTATTACTCTATGTAAATAACTACCAAAGCTAAAACCTGTTTTTTTAAATGAGTTTTTAAATATAAAACTAGGGGCTGTTGATCTTTGTAGTACATATATCAATCAGCCCACATTGGTAGCCACATCATAGTAAATGCTAAAGCGAGCATTGAATGATAATTTCGTTCAAGCTTTTCATACCGCGTGGCTATCCCTCTATATTGCTTAATACGGCCAAATGCATTCTCAACCAAGTGCCGATATTTATACATGCACCAGTCAATATCTTCATTGCCTACTAAACTGTTGCCCTTACGTGGAATAACGGGTGTAGCGTTATTATCACGAACAAACGCTCTCAGTTTTTCACTGTCGTAGCCTTTATCTGCGACAACCATATTACTTGTTGGGCAATTAGCTACGAGTGACTCTGCATGGACGATATCATGCGTATTTCCACAGGATAATTCATAATAAACAGGCAACCCTCCGCTATCGACTGCAAGATGAATTTTCGTAGAATTTCCACCTCGGCTCTTTCCAATTGATTCATTGTCAGCAGTTCTTGCACCGCAACTATGTTGATGAGCCCTGACAATACTGCCATCAATGAAGACCCAATCCATGTCCGCATCACGAGATAATGCGCGAAACAGTTCATTCAAAATCCCTTTTTTGGACCATAAATTAAACCGTCTGTAGATAGCACTCCAACGGCCAAAATCAGAAGGTAAATCTCGCCATGGAATACCTGTGCGCATCTTATACAGTATGCCTTCGAGCGTTTTTCTATGGTCGGGCTTATTATAAATTCGACCACTTAAGTACATTACTTTTGATAAGACATTCCATGTCCCGTCTGTTAGCATTAATCTTGGCATGTAGGTTCGGTGTAAAGTTTTCTGGCGAATTCAATTATACCTTATCTTCATGCTGTTTGTTTTTCATACCACAAAGATCAACACGCCCTAGCTTTTATTTAAAACTTTACTGAATATATCAAGCATTAATTTAGAGTTGGTAGCCCGACTAAATTTTGAAGCAGAGTTAATGCTAGCGGATTTAATACCCAAGAAGGCTTGATGATCAGTATAAAGTTGAAGTATCGCATGTTTTATTTGATTAATACTTTCACTATCAACAACTAAACCTGAACCTGTTTCTCTTATTATTTGCGTAGCTTCGCCCTCAGGCACGCTCATTATAGTAGGAATGCCCATGCCCATACATTCAAATATTTTAGAAGGAATAACAGATCTAAATAAATCGTTATTAACCAAAGGCACTAATGAAGCATCACATAATGACCATATTTTTGGCATCATTTCTTTTGGTTGTCGATCAATTAGTACAACATTTGAAAGATTTTTTTGAGCAACAAGATCAACTACTTTCTTTCTTGCTGCACCGCCTCCCGCAAATAAAATTCGAATATTGTCATTTTCTTTTAATTGCTCTGCAACATTAACAATAGCCTCTAAACCATGAGCCATACCATGAGTACCAACATAGCCGGCAACAAACTTACCTTGTAAATTATATTTGTTAGAAAGTTCGTTATCTTTTTCGCTTACAGGCTGATATTTAGCTAAATCAACACCATTTAAAACCACATCAATTTTCTCGCCATTAACACCGCGATCAATTAACTCTCTTTTAAATGCATTTGTAACAGAAATAATAGAATCAGCACGTTTATATAAAAACAACTCTAACCGTTCAAGCACTCTAATAGCAACGCTATCTTTCATAGCACCAACTGCAGTAATTGATGCGGGCCAAATATCTCTTAATTCAAATATAAAAGGTTTAAACCTAACAGCTGATAATGCCCAAGCACTAACTGCCGTAAAAAACTGAGGCGAGGTACCAACAACAATATCGGGCGATTTAACAAACAAGCCAGCAATAAAACTTGTAAACATAAAAGACACAAAATCTAAAACTCTTTTTATGAACCCTTCATTTGCTGTTATGTAAGTTTTAACCCGACGTACCTCTATGCCTTCTAAATATGATTTTGAGAACCAGCTATTACTATAACCTTCAAAAACCCGTCCTTCAGGGAAATTAGGAGCTCCAGTAATGACTGTTACTTTATGTCCGAGCTTAACCCACTCTTTTGCATGCTCAAAGGTTCTTGTTGCAGGTGCGTTTCCTTCAGGTGGAAAGTTATCTGTTATAAAAAGTATATGCATTAACCAAACCTTATCGAAATAATATTACTATTGTTAATTAGGTTGCAATTTAATTTGATATTAGGTATAGATGTTCCAAACTCAGGATGCCACGATGAAGGTAGAACCTCTATAGTCCCAATACTAGTAAACATGATTTTATCATTATTTGGCAAAGTAAGACGAACCTCATTATTTGTTAAACTTTCAGCTTTTATACTAGGGTGCAGATGAAAATGAGATACTCCTCTAGATTTATGAGGAGATATTTCATCTTTTATTTCAAGGCCTTCATCAGTAAATAACCAACTTCTTTGGTGGATAGGGCTTCCACTTAAACGAGTAAACCCGTCATGCGCACAAATTATTTCAATTGTACTTTTTGTTTGCTCTACTTTCTTTAGTAATGGGTACGCTCGTTTAGCTACCCTAAATCCGCTCCAAACTTCACTCGAATCATTACCATCGATGGTCAAAGTATTATGTGAAGCTGTTTTTCTTTGCCTTAAACGCTCGTTAGTCGTACCATAAACACTAGTTCCACTATTAACGAATAACCTATGGGTGCCAATACTCATTTCAAAAGATAAAGTATCAGCATGAGCATGGCCTGGGATATAATCTGGTCCGACACAAGCAACATCAATAATTGTTTTTTGCTTCTTATCATTAACAATTATATATCCACTCCTTTCGTAATGGATTAACTCTCGCTCAACATTTGTTTGTAAACATCTGTTTTCAAGGTCTGTAATGCTAATACCTAATTTTCTAGCATATTCAGATAGCTCTTCAAAGTCAGCCGCAATTCCAAAAGCCGAATCATTAAAAAATGATAGCTTCCCGTCTGGGTGGGAAAGATCCTTTGACCAAAGTAACATTTTTTTTATTATTGATTCCCAATTTTCAGCTTCAGCTAACAATTCACTCCGCTTACTTGAGTTAGCTAAGTTATAAAGATCAAGTAGATCTGCTAGTATAATGTTATGATACATTGGTGATAGCTCAAAGTTTCCTCCATCTTCAAGTACTTGCTCTGTCAACTCTGAATTTAGAATCTTTAAACCAGTTTTGAACCACTTTTTTGAATCCTCACATTCAAAAAAACAACCCGCAAAAATTAGTGCTTTTGCGTTTGCAAAGATATGATTACCCAGTAAATGGAATTCTAGTTTTTGTTTAAGAACGTGAGTCTGAAGCCATAAACTCTCTAAGGCATGCTTAGAGAGTTTATTTAGAGTCCAATGATACTTAATCCAGTTTACAATCCTTAAAGAAAGTGGGTATGGCTCCCAACCAACACCTTGGTTGAACGGGTTAGTACTAATCCAATTATTAATTACTATTTTATGGAGATTAATATGTGAAGAGGCCCTCTTGGTATTTAGATAATCAAAATAGTGTAAATTGTAAAGCCATAGCAAAGTTTTATCTTTGTTTTGCCAGTTAAGTAGCTCTCCTTTCTCATTTAGAAGTGAGACAGTGTTATCATCAACAAATTTATTCTCTAAAAGCTCGCATCTGAAAAATAGATTATAATTAAAAAATATTGGGTTACTTGGAGGGGACTTAAAATAAATTCTTCTAAACTTTCTATAAACTCGATTAAATATTTGAGTTAACTTTACGTGATAGATAGTCTCTAAAAATAAATATAATTTTTTCACCTTTTATAAAACCTTTTTATTGAATTTGCATTTAAGTACTTAAAAAATGAAACCTTATTATCTAAAATATATTTTATAGAGCGAAAAACCTCTTTAATCCCATAAATTCTACTCATATAAATTAGTGCCAAAGGAGACATTCCTATAATATGCTTTATATTATTCGGCAAATAATGATACATACGACAAAATACCTCTAAACGAACCCTGAATAGTTCAATGTTTTTTACTTGTGTTAAACTTCCTTCGGAAACAGTTACATTATACACGCAATCTAAATAGCATTTTATTTCTTTACTTTTTAAAGAACATTTCGCCGAAAACATACCATCGTTAGCAATTAAAGTTTCATCAAATAAAATTTCATTATCAACAACAAGCTTCCTTTTTATTACCTTACTCCATGGAACATAATGGGAAAATAGAAGTTTTATATTATTATTATAAGAGGGCTCTTTTAAGAATTCACATATTAAATCTTTATATTTAATATGTCTGCTCGCACTTTTATCTGTACCTGAATAGGTTGAACAGGGTACAAAAAAGATAATATCTTCTGCCTTCGCTTCACGTATAGCAGATAGTATTTTATTAATTCCATCTGTTACAAAGTAATCATCAGCATCTGCAAACACTAACCAACGACCACTAGCTACTTTTAAAGCGGTATTTCTCGCTCCTCCAGCTCCTTTTCCTCTTGTGTTTTTGATAAATTTCACATGTTTATTGTCATTAATTAAACTATTAGGAAGTAAAGGATAACTATTGTCATCTACTACTATCACCTCTATAACTTTGTTAACCGGTATAGAAAACAAAAGGTCTCGTAAAGATTCTGATGAGTTGTAATGGGGAATTATAATACTAAGTTGAAACATTATTGTGGTCTTTTTTTTGTATATGATAAATATTTAGCAAATATGCAAATATAAAAATAGGAATAAATAATCTTAATCCTACTATCGAATAAGACTTCATGAAATTAAAAATTAAGAAGATAAAAACACTATAAAACAAACCTAAACTCAATCCATTTCTGGCTTTATAAAGCACTATAAAGATAAATAGCAGGAATATAGTAAGAGTTATAATGCCAGCCTCGAATGCTAGCTCTAGGAATACATTGTGTGGATAGTAATAAGAATCAACGCCATAAACCTCCATACCAAACGTACCCAACCCTTTACCGAACAAAACAGATGAAAAGTTATCAAAGCCTACATTATACATTTCTTTAAGAGCATACAACCTTTCACTAACAGAGCTCCCTCCCCCAGTAAATAACAACTCCATTCTTGCGATAGTCCTTTCAAGCATCATATAAACACTTGAGTCCCCCCCTTCAAAAATATAGCTAAAAACGAAAAAAACTATGGGGACAATGTAAAAGAAGCGAAATAACGCCCCCTTTATCAGCGTTTTAAAATTAACTATGAAAAGTATAAAAAGGCTAATAAAAAGTCCTAATAAAGGACCTCTAGCACCAGAAATCAAAACTGCAATTAGATTGATTGATATAATAATTGAGTATAATAATTTGTTTTTAGGAAAAAAGTTCACAGCATAAAGAATAGATATACAAAGGTAGAATGGAAGGCTAAGGTATATACTCTTGACAACATCACCTTGACCAATAGCACTAGTGAATAACAACGGTAATAAATAAATAAAGTATAAAGCTGTCGGAACTGATAAAACACAAAACATATCTAAATAGCGTTTAGCTTTATAAATATTATAATTCAGGGTTAACAAATACAAACCAACCAGGAATCCTGGAGCTGTAGCAAGTAACTTATAAGAACCGACTTCTTCAGAGTCTGAAATGATCAAACTAAAAATTAAGCAGAATAAAAAAGCTAATAGAAGAAATACATCTGTAGACACTTTAATTCTTTTTTCAAGTGCTAAATATAAGCAACTAATAATAAAAAAAGATAATAAAGTTATATCGACAGCAAAGTAATATAGCTGCTTAATGATACTAGTGTATAAAAAAACAGATACAAAAAACGCAAAAGCTAAAAACAAACTATTTTTCTTCATTGTACAACCGGTTAATTATATCTAGCCATTCTACTTTCCATTTTTCATAACTAAAAGCACTTGAGACACTGCAGTAAGCATTTTTACTTAATTTGGTACGAAGTGTGCTATCTAAAATAAGCTTTTCGAGCCCTTTTTCGATTGCAATTGCGGTTGGATCGATAAGTAACCCATTAAATTCACTTAAGATTATATTTGTCATCCCACCTACATTACTTGCAATTACAGCACAACCAGAAGCCATTGCTTCCAGTAAACTTAATGAAGTACCTTCCCCTGCGATTGTAGGAACAACTGCAATGTCGAAGCGCTGATGAAACTCTAATGACTCATCTGCTGAGTATGATGTAATTCTAACTCTATTTTCATTTTTAAACACATCTTCAATATATGACTTCAATGGACCATCGCCAGCAAAAGTAACATTTATATTTTTATGTCTTTTTAAAAGATTTTTAATTGCATCACAAAAAATATATACACCTCTTTTTTCTATAAATCGTCGGGCGTACACTATTTCAATAACTTTCTTGTCCTTAAGAATACTTGGCTCACTATCTGGTAAAGAAGTAAAGTTGGGTATTGCAGTAATTTTTGTAGTCATATTACTTCTAGTATATGTTCTGTACCAATTTAAATAATTATAATCTACACATACAATATGATCAGCGACTGATGTCAGCTTTAAAGATTTGAGTCTTTGCCCTAATTTAAAAAGGTGACCTAATGGGCTCTTCATTAGCAAAGTTTTTACTTTTGACCCTGAGTTGGTGTAATCAAAGCCAATCCCATGTTGGATAGAAACTGATTTAAAGCCATATTTTGATACATTGCTATCCGTCCCCCAAATAACAATATCAGAGTTTGTAATATTCAACTCTTTATAAATTGGAATTTTTTTTACTTTATCAGTTGGCACTTCTATTACTGTAATAGCATTAACTTCAAACTTTTTAAATTCATCGCCGAGTTGACAAATAACTACTT
This sequence comes from Pseudoalteromonas sp. BZA4, assembly GCF_040104395.1. Taxonomy (NCBI): domain Bacteria; kingdom Pseudomonadati; phylum Pseudomonadota; class Gammaproteobacteria; order Alteromonadales; family Pseudoalteromonadaceae; genus Pseudoalteromonas; species Pseudoalteromonas sp. BZA4. The sequence continues at coordinate 1,382 of NZ_JBECOT010000062.1, read as the reverse complement.
TATGTTGCCCAGCAAGTGCTTGTCCCAGATTGTATAAATACGTCTGGATGCCACCAATACACAATTTACCATTTTCAAAAACTTTATTATGTAATATATAAATCATGACATTAACTCTTTGAATTGCTTCTTAAAAACGTATTAAACAACTCACTTACTTCAGTATACTTCTTATCCCTTATGGTATTTAGTTGAGATAGGTATTCTGAATAATGCTTATTTAAGTGCTCTACCTTAGTATATAAATCTGAAAGTTCAAAGCTCCCTTGCCAAATCAAACCTGTATTAAGAGAAGCTCCAATTCTGAGTTTTGGCTCAATTTCAATTGCAATAGCAGGAATACCTAATAATGTTCCATACACTACTCCATGAAACCTTGATGATATAAAAAATTTATATTTAGAAATTTTTTCTATAAACTGATTGGATGAGTCAGTTTTCGGCTCCCATTTAAGGAGTTCAATATCATGCTCCAGTGCAAAATCAATCCATTCTTTATCATGAGCGAACAATACAAGATCAGTAACATCCTTATTCTGAATTAGATACTCTTTAATGGCTGGGAAATGCTTACGACCAATATCATCATGAATCCAATCTCTTAAAATAACAGCACTTTTCTCACCACGCTCTATAATCGGTAGCTTTTTTATAAAGCATAAATCTGTATTTAGCTGAACTCCATTAATTTGATGTTTAAGACAGAAATCAAAGCTTTTTTGATCACGAACACTTAAAGACTCAAATGCTTTTAACTCTCTAATTATACGAACAAATTTTGGCGTATTTTCCGTATAAAAAGGCCCTAAACCTAGACCGATCCCAATTTTTTTTGTATAATTTATCCTTAAACCTCTGTTTAAAAGCTTATTAATTAAATAGGTTGGATTGATAAAGTGATACTTAATTTTAAATAATAATGAATTGGAAGAAGGAAATAAATAAAATTGTGTACCTCCACCGTATATATAGTAATCACACTCAATATCAATTACATCATTAGGGTGAAAGACATCAACTAATGGGTAATTCTTATTTAAATAACCCGAGTTTCTTGCAATAATAGCAACCCTACTTCCTTTAGGTAATTGGCTATAGATAACCTCGAATAGTGCATCATCACCAAAATTACCCGTTCCATATGCCCCTTTAACCACAAAGTCATACTTACAACTATCATTCTTTAACATTAAAATTCTCTTCAAACTTATTTGATATCGTAAAAATTAGTTTTTGATAAAACCTATTAGAATATGGGCCTTGTTGATCAAATGCAGCTCTCTAATAAACTCACTTAACTTACTGATATTTAGGCAGACCAAGGGTGTTGATCTTATTTAGCGCCTTCACTTTGATCATCGCTTCAACCAGTTGGCGATTGT
>NZ_JBECOT010000061.1:0-21692 GCF_040104395.1 Pseudoalteromonas sp. BZA4 | reverse complement strand
TAACGAGGGCTTGATTATAGTGAGACCAGTTTGTGATTTTGCTCATTGTTGTTGCACGGGCTAGTAGGATATAGATGATCTGATCACAGGCTGGCAAGATAGTTCAAACTTTTAGGAAACAACGCCCTAACTTTCTTAACTATGTTGATCAGTGCCGTGATGTTATTAGTTACACAGGTATTCTAATATGCAGAAGGTTGTTTTTACTTTACTACTTTTGTTATTCTCGATTTCAAGCGTAGCTGAAGTAAAAACAATCAATGGCAAAAAAGAAAAAACTATCCCTCCAGCAACACTCAATATTATTTATCCTAAAACCATGCCAAGCCTCATTGAGGATAATTATTACCCGTTTCTTTTACTTAAAACAGCATTAAAAAGAAGTGGTTATAGATATACACTTACCCCTGCGGCAGAAGTGTTAGGGCAAAATCGTGTTTTAAAAGAAATCGAAAAAGGCACCATTGATGTTTCTTGGACCATGACCAATAAAGAGCGAGAAGAGCGTTTATTACCAATACGCGTGCCGCTTTTCAAAGGCTTGTTTGGTTGGCGAGTTATGTTCATTAACGAGCAAAATCTAGCGCACTTAAGTCAGCTAAAAACCTTAGATGATTTAAAACACATTTACTTTTTACAAGGTCAGGATTGGCCAGATACCAAAATATTGCGCGATAATGGCTTAGTAGTTTCTACCTCGTTAGATTTAGAGTTTTTGTTTGTCATGCTTGAAAGGGGGCGTGGCGATTTATTTCCTCGATCTATCCTCGAAATCAATGACGAATATGAAGTATTCAAAAACCAAATGTCGTTAGCAGTACTTCCTCAGTTAATGCTTAAATATAAAAGCCCAATTTATTTTTTCTTTAATAAGAACGACCCAGAAATAGCCAAAGCAGTTAATAAAGGCTTAAAAATTATGCGTAAGAGCGGTGAGTTTGATGAGCTTTTTGATAAGTACAACGGCGAAATTATTAAAAACGCCCACCTACACGACAAAATTGTTATAGAATTGCGCAATTATGATTTACCAAGGTTAACCCCAGTCAACGACAAATCGCTGTGGTTATCATTTGATCAGGTGCCATGAGCTCTAAAATATTTATAATCGGTTTACCACGAACCGGCACAACCAGTATCTGTAACAGCTTTTTACAACTCGGATATAAAACCGCCCACACAGCCTATACCCAACAAGCAATTACAACCGCAGACGTTATTGCCGATACTCCGGTATTTAGCGAATACGAGTTACTTGATAAACATTTTGCAAATAGCCGTTTTATCAACCTTGAGCGCGATTTAACTAAGTGGCTGCCTTCTATTAGGCAGTTATTAACACGTATGCACACTAATTTAATGCGCCCAGATGGTGGCTTTAATATCCATTTAAAGCGCTGTTACCTCGATGTATTTGGCCATTACAGCTTGGCAGAGTTAGAATCTGATGAATACTTAACAGCGTGTTATAACCGCCACCAACAGCAAGTAGCAGATTATTTTAAAGGCCGTGAACATCAGTTATTAACACTGGATGTAGCAGACTCAAACAGCCCGCAATTACTTCAGCAGTTTTTAAACACTCAGCAGCCAATTAACTTTAAACAGCTTAATATAGGCGGTAAGGTCACAGCGTGGAATGATATAAAACATCCCGATAAAGTATCATCAACCCGAAGTGGTAAAATTGATAAATCTCTTGGTTATAATCACACGTAAAATACGTTAAAATCGCCGCCATTATAAGTTTAGTTGTTCCTTATCATGTTTGAATTGAAATACCACACGCCATTTGAATGGACAGAAGGTGTCTTAGCTGATTTCGATACCTTTTTACAAGATCATGCTGCAGCAGAGAAAAAAGCCTCTGGTATGGCTATGTCTATGCTTTCTCATTACCCAGACCGTCGTAAGCTTGTTAAAGCCATGACAGACTTAGCACTGGAAGAAATGATTCACTTTAAGCAAGTTTTAAAGCTATTAATGGAACGTGATGTATCTCTTGGGAATGACCAAAAAGATCCTTACATCAAACAAATTCGTGCGGTATTTAGAAATGGTCGTGATGAATTTTTAATGGACCGTTTATTAGTAGCAGGCGTTATTGAAGCACGCGGTCACGAGCGCTTTTCGCTTGTTGCAGAAGCTTTACCAGCAGGCAAAGAAAAAGAGTTTTATGTCGCGATTGCTAAATCAGAAGAAAAACATAAAAACTTATTCGTTGAACTTGCCTACGAGTATTTCGATAAGCAAGAGGTTGATACACGCCTTGAAGAAATCCTTATCGCAGAAGCCGAAATCTGTAAAAATATTCCGTTTACAGCAGCGCTTCACTAGTGTGATGCTTGTGTATTAGGCCTTTTTGCCTAATACACAAATTAATGTTTTATCCCAAAGCAGTAAATTAGGGACTAAAAACAATAATTAAGTCTCCAGAAAATAGTTTTGCCAATCCTAATTGATTAAATAAACAGCATACATTCATCTTTCTCTCCTATAGTTAAATTAGTACCTAACTGTGAGGAATAGAGCATGAAATGGATGATGACTCTTACGACGCTGTCGTTAATAGGGATTGTAATTACCGGTAATTCAATTTACACCGAAGTTAAAATCTTTCGTTCCAACGATAAGCCAACTGAAATAACCGCTAGTATGTATCGTTCGCTTATTTGGCATAGCGATATTTATAAAGACGATCAGTTTTTAAATACCGCGCAAAGCTACTTCAGCGATGGCAAAATTGATACGCGTGAATACAGTAAACTTACGAGTTTAGCGAGCAAAATAGCCGGCCCTATCATCTACATTCAAGAAACCGATGAGCAACTGTGGCATGCAAGGTTAACCTACAAAAAATACCTTGAAGAGAAAACGGTCGAACGACTGGCAAGTTTACATTGATGAAAACTGCTTGTTCAGCGTGCTAAGCTCAACAATGGTGGGCTTACCGCTGAGATAATTGGTATCAAGATGATAACTATTGCCAAGCCAATAGGGCTTTTTGGTCGTGTTATGGCCATGCACAGAAAAATCGATACTAGGATTTATTACCGGCTTTTTCGCTTTGGTTAAGCTTCTATCCCAAAGCAATGCGCTAACCGCTTGTTGTATATCTTGTGGTGGATTTTGCCAATCCCAATCAGCACAGGTGGTATGCGATAAACCAATTTTTAATGTGCCGTATTCAATATAGTAAGAAAGCGGGCATCTAAGTAGCTGCTTACAGGCAAACGCGAGCTCTTCATTGGTTGCTTCTAGATGCCAGCGGCCGCCATTCTCAACCCATAAACGGTAGTAACCTTTATCCTTTGCAAGTAAAGACTCAAGCAACATATGCTCGTGGTTCCCAAGGCACATATGAACACCAATCTCTTGAAAACGCGCAAGTAATGCAATGCTGTGCTCACCCCGGTCAATCACATCGCCAAGTGAAAACAAAATATCTTCACTTGGGTTAAAATTAACAGAGCAAAGCGCCTGTTCAAATTTAGTTAAATCTGCATCTAAATCGCCAATAACAAATACACGTTTACTTTGTTCAAGTTGCATCTTAACTTGAATGGGTTTTTGCGAGGCAAGAGGGCTTTTAACTAAATTCAAAATACATTCCTTTAACCAGTGTGTAGCTTAAGACTATCATAACTCTTTGCTATTTGAGCACAGGGTGGTTATTATCTAGCCTCACTTTTTAGGAGTTACCGCCAACATGAACAACTAAACCTGTTATCCAATTTCATTTTTATCTTTTTGGACCAACAGGGTTAGTAGGCGTTGCTCACTATCACTTACACTATATTACTTCTCGTGTGATCACACGCTTATGCCCCTGTAATACGGGAGGCACTATGCCACAACTTCAAGCTTTTAATTTATGTTACCAACATGGCAATGGCGATGTTGTATTTAACGACCTTTCATTTTCACTTACTGCTAAAGTCACCGCTTTAGTCGGCAGGAACGGCTGCGGTAAATCTATATTAGCGTCAATACTTGCTAAGCAAAAAGAGCCTAGCTCTGGTACGGTTGTTTGTCATTCATCCCTCGGTTTTTACAGGCAAATGAACGATGTAAATCAGGCTGAAAAGCAAACTATTGCTGAGGCGATTGGGCTAGAGCCAGTGTTTAAAGCCCTTGATTCTATAAACCAAGGGCAAGTTACAGAACAAAATTTATCTTTACTTGAAGGCAATTGGGATTTAGCAGAGCGCTTTAATGCAGAACTTGTAAGGCTTGGCATAAACAACAAAACCCACTATTCCTTAAGCAAACATTTAAGTGGTGGCCAGCTTAGCCAATTAAAGCTTTGGACACTATTTACCTGCATAAAGCCCGATATATTAATATTGGATGAGCCATCAAACCACCTAGATGCAAAAGGCAAAAGCTGGCTTATAAAGCAAATACACAACTTTAAAGGGCAATTATTACTAATAAGTCACGACATAGAATTATTAGAACAAGCCCATGAAGTTTGGGAGCTAACTACCCTTGGGTTAACACAATATGGTACGTGTTTTTCTGAGTACCAGACTCAAAAGCAGCAGCAAGTTGCTGCCCTTGAAAATAAATTAAACCACGTTGTTAAACAGCAAACTAAGCTAAAGGCAGCAGAGCAACTACAAAAGCAAAAAATACAAAAACGAGCAGGCCAAGGCACAGCCCTCAGAAAATCAGGAAGTCAGCCTAAAGTGCTGATGGATGCTAAAAAAGATAAAGCCAGCGCTAATTTATCATCACAAAGTAAAAATACTGCTAAACGAGAGGGGATGCTGACTAGGAATAAACATGAGCTTTCTAGCCAGCTTGAACAAACTAAAGCGCAGCAATTTTACTTAGCGCAATTAAATGAAGCTAAGCATCAAAAGGTACTTAGCCTGGAGGAGGTTGTAATAGCTCACGGCACACAAAAGCCGTTTAATTTTCAGGTATTCAGTGATGATAAAATTCATTTAGCGGGTGCTAATGGCACTGGTAAATCAACCTTACTCAAAACCCTGAACTACGACATACCAGTAAAAGCAGGGCAGTTACATTGCAATCAAGCACTCTATTATTTAGACCAACATTTTACATTAATAAACAACAAGCTAACCCTGCTAGAAAACATTTTGTTTTACTGTAAAAGCCTAGATGAGAGCACCGCGCGTACTCTACTTGCTAGTATCGGCTTTAGAAAAGACGCTGTTTTTAAACATGCAGAGCTTTTAAGTGGTGGAGAGAAAATGAAGCTCGCCATGTGTATCGTCAGTAATATTGAAAGCACCGCACTTTTGTTACTCGATGAGCCCGATAACCATCTCGACCTCGAGTCAAAACAGCTCTTGGCTCATTCATTACAGGGTTTTAAAGGCGGGTTTATAATTGTAAGCCATGATAAATACTTTGTAGAAAGTATCGGCTGTAATAAGCAAATTGTATTATAAAATAGCCATTTATAAATAAGCGTGCTAGGGTGGTTGTAGGTACATTACAAGGAATGACAATGAATTTTACAGCCGCTTACCGCATTTTTACAGCTTTATTCATGCTGATTGTAACCTTAAGTTTAGGCATGACGCTCAATGATTTTACCTCGGTGATCTACGTGTTCGTGCCGTTATTACTGATGCTGGTTACGTCATTTATGCCATTTTTTAAACAGCGCAAACTGCGTTTAATGCTCTTTGCAGCCCCAATTGTTATTCTATACTGCTTTGGCTTTTATCCTTGGCTTACAAATTACCAAGAAGTCGCCGTTTCATCATCCACCTCAACCCTCGATTTTATCATCATCCCAGTTTGGGCTACCTTATATGGCGCTGGATTTGTGGTATTGCATGAAATTGGGCTAGGTGTTGCTAGGGCGTTTAATTGGGGAAGGTGAAAGAGTTATTAGCTCTAGATTGTTATAAATGTTTTCCTAAAGTCTTGCGTGTAATTTATATTACAGTTTAAAAATGGAAGGGCGAAAAGGCCTTTTTTGTTATATATTTAGTACAAAATTATTTTGACAAAATGGTTACAAGGAGTATTTATGGAGCAAGAAATCAGCAAAGAGGTTATTTATCTTATTGGTTCTTCAATTATAGGGACTGTAAGTTTAATAACTGTTACAATAACAAGCCTAGTGACATTTAAAGTAAGTAATAAAAATAACTTAGCTTTGCTGAAAAAAGAACTAAGAAGCAAACGAATTGATAACCTTAAAGAGACATTAACATCTTTTAATGAATACTATTCTAAAGCTAGATTGGCTTGTGGCTGTGTAATTACTATAAAATCAATGCAAGACAGAGCTTTAATTGAAATGTTTGAAAAGACTAGGGAAGAGTCAACTAATTGTTTTTTCATGACTATGAATCTAATCGAACTAAATTGTGATTTGAATACTTTAGACACATTTTTAAAAATTGATAAACAATTAGAAGAAACTGCAAGAATGATCTCAAATCTCAAAGAAGAAGAAGTTAACAATGAAATATCTGAAAAGGCTAAATCTAACCTTGTAAACATGCATCAAAAAGCAATTGAAATAAAAAAAGCTATTCGTAATGAATACCAAGAGCTTATGGGAAACAAATAAAGAGCTATAAGCCTTTTATTTAAAGGGGGAATTGTTACTTAAATAACTTTTCATACTCAGCATTTTAAGAGGTAAAAAAAGACTTCCTTATTTCAGTAAAAGTTGAACGTGCCTCACTGATGTAATCGACAGTAAGTTGGCTCTCTTCAAAAACAACCTTAGATCTTATGTTATTCTCAAGATTCGCCAAATCATTTAATTTCAAAGCAGAATCGTTAAAACCTATGAACTTTAATTTTGATTGGCACATTTCACACTTAGCCCTAGCTTCTAAAAACAAATCATCCCTTTCAATAATAAAATCTCTAGCTTGCTGTGTTTCAAATGAATGACCACTTTTAACAACACCATCTAAGGTAGCTATAAACTCAATAAACCCTATGAAGTAAAAGCCAAGGTTCTCTAGTGACTGCTCAGCTATGCGAGCTTTTCTTTCACGTTCTTCTTTTAAAAGTTGCTTCTCATACTCTCTTGCTTCTTTTGACTCAGTGAACTTGTGACTTGTTTTTAGTTATAAAATAAGTGGTAACTCCACAAATTAAAGCACCTAAACTGATTTTTACTGTTGTATCAATGATATCTAACCATTCTTTTGTCATAATTGAACTTACTGTTTTTTGATATTTCACCAATAATATCTAGAAATTAACTTTAGAGATGAACTAAACATTTATCCTGATTTGATGTTTGCTTCTTAAGACTTTGATACATTTTTCTGAGTTATTTGCTGACCATTTATATCTGTTTACTAGCTGTACATCTAATGGCCTAGGTTTGCCCCGAAGTGTAATCATGAGGTTATCTTCTCTCAATATTCTGCATTCTGATCAAGGGCCAGTAGGGTACATATAGCCACGATACATAATCTGGGCTAGCTTTACTATCGGTTTAGTTGATTTGTAAACTAGGGGGAGGGCATGACAATAAATCATAAACAAATTGACTACAAGTTGCGTAAAAGTACTTAACACGCGAAAATTTGAACAACTAAATTTTAAGGAAAAAATGTGGAACTTTTTGTTAAATATATTGAGAAGTTTTTAGAACTAGTATTGATCTTTCAACCTTTGATTGTAGCCTGTATAGCATTCTTAGCTCTAAAAGTAAGCAGGAAAGCTCAAATTCACAATGAATCTATGACTTTAATAGAGTTAAAACGCGAAATACGAAAATTGTATTTAGAGACAATTAGTTATCAGGAAAAAAACTATAAAACGTACCTCATAGCTTTAAATGAATGCAAAGATATTCAAAAGAGAATAGTAATAAACATTTCCAATGAAATTTTTAATAAATTCAATCAATCAGTAGATAAATTGGAAGAAACGAGTTCATACTCTAAAAAAATTCTTGATGGTACTATTAAAAACTTTGAAGATTATATAATTAAATATGAGAAATCACTAAACATAGATAGTGGTTCTAATCTATTATTTGCCGTTGAAGAAACAGCAATAACTAACAATGCTCACTTAGAAGCAACACAAAAAAATACAAAAGATGTATTTAAAAATATTGAAGAAGTTAAAAATATTCTAGATGAGGTTATTAAAGATTAAATCTTATAATTTTAATAACCCTCAATATAAGTAAACGTAATGCAGGCTTACTAGCCCAAATAAACTTTCGAGCCGTATTGAATTGTATCTACTGTTATTGTACTTGAATCATTAAATTTCACTGTTCAAGTAAAGTTCTATGTATATTTTTGGAAGAAAGTTATTGTTGTTTATTTTATGCAGGTCAAGTTGAAAGTTATGCAAATTTAGTAAATCTTGAAAACCCAAATTAAGCAAAAAAGGGCTTAAAAAACCTTAAAATCTAACGCCCATTGAGCCTGCTTATAAAGATAAATTGCTTATTTAACATAATATAAATTATAGGAAGTAAACTATCTATACAAAGTTATACCTATTCTCTGTGCATGCTAAGTCCAATACTAGACGGTATCGGACATTAAGGTGGTGTTTTATCATATTATTCATTTTATTAGTGCTTGTTTCTTGAGCTTAGTTATCTCATGACTTATATTAAAACTATCAACTTGAGATGTAACGATAAGATGTAAACGATATGGAATTTGTGAAGCCGTTAGAACCTATTCTGATAATCGATGATATGCAAGATATCCGCGACTATCTAAATCAAATTTTAACTGGTCTTGGTTTTGACGATATTTTAGAAAGTCGAGATTTTGAATCAGCTAAAACCGTAATTGAAGAAAAGTCGCCTAACGTAATCTTTCTTGATATTGAACTACCTAACACTGACGGTACGGAAATTCTTGAATACTTAAATGACCGCCATCCTCATACTCATGTTGTTATGTGTTCTGGCCATAATAGTCTTGAGAATGTGCAAAACACCTGGGAATTAGGTGCTAAAGGTTTTATCGCCAAACCATTCAACGCAAAAAAAGTCGACTCTGTTATGAAACGTCTAGAATTGATGGAAACCATAACAAATTAAGTAGTTTATGAACTCGACAATCCAACTCATTATAGATGACCTATCAACGGTCATTTTTGGTAAGCAACAACAAATCAAACTCGCCCTTACGTGTTTATTTAGTGAAGGCCACCTGTTAATTGAAGATTTACCAGGCATGGGAAAAACCACTTTATCTCATGCACTTGCCGCAGTTCTTGGTTTGTCATATCAACGCATTCAATTTACTAGCGATTTATTACCTTCTGACATTCTTGGTACAAACATCTTTGATGCTAAAGAACATAGATTTACTTTTCATCAAGGCCCAGTATTTAGCCAAGTTGTATTAGGAGATGAAATTAACCGTGCAGGTCCTAAAACACAAAGTGCACTATTAGAAGCAATGGAAGAGAAACAAGTGACGGTAGATTCGGTTAAACACGCCCTACCATCACCATTTTTTGTGATTGCTACGCAAAACCCAGTGCATCAATCTGGTACTTATCCGTTGCCTGAGTCACAATTAGACCGCTTTTTCATGCGTATTAGTTTAGGTTTTCCTGATAAACAAGCTGAGAAAAACCTCATTTTAGGCCTAAACAATCGTAATTATGACGACTTGCCTGTTCGTATTAATCCTGAGCAACTTGCTGTTATTCAAAGAGAAATTAATAAAGTAACGCTCAGCAACTCGGTGGTTGATTATATCCTTGAGCTAGTTGCGTTTACTCGCCAAGATAACCATTTTGTAAACCCATTATCACCAAGAGCCAGCATTGCGCTTGCCCGCGCTGCAAAGTCATGGGCGTATATTGAAGGTCGTGATTTTGTAATGCCTGAAGATGTACAAGCTGTTTTTCCTAGCGTGACTGATCACAGGCTTGGCTTAAACGCTGGTGACAGCGGCTATGCACTTAAACATGTGCCTGTAAGCTTATAAAATATGTTTAAGCGCCCCGCTTTTATTGATCAATTTCGTCAATCTATTTTTAATAAGCTATTAAAAAATAAGCATAAAACTAACGAAATTGAGCTTCAACATAAAACGATTTATGTATTACCCTCAAAACTTGGTGGGCAGTTTTTACTAATTGCATTACTGAACTTTGTGATGGGCATTAACTATCAAAACAACCTGATTTTAGCCATGGCGTATTTAATGGTGGTTGTTTTGGTTTTTGCGATACTCACCGGCTATAAAAATGTGAGAGGTTTGTCGGTTAAATACCAGTCAGTAAACGAAAGTTATGCGCCAAAAGCCCCTATTGCGCGTTTTCAAATTCAAGCACAATCATACTGTGAACTTATAAAACTGATTAATGACAACCTTGAATCTGAAACTGTGTCACTGCAAAGTAAAGAGAAAAAGACCGTTGAAATAGCGCTAAAATGCTGTGAACGTGGTGCATATGGCTTTGATAGAATAAAAATCATTAGCCACTTTCCATTTGGTTTGGTGTCTGTGTGGAGTTATATAGAGCCAACCGAAACGGTTTATGTTTACCCACAACCTATCGCCACTGAAAAGCTTGATACTCAGCTCTATGACAATGACGTACACGACGGCGATAACGCAAAAGTTAAAGCCGGTAATGATGACTTTTATCAGCTTACCCCTTTTGTGCAAGGAACAGCGCTTAATAAGGTATCGTGGAAACACTACGCTAAAACTCAGCAACTATTAACGAAAGAATTTACCAGTGACGCATCACAGGAATTAGCACTTAATTTCAATATTTTGAGCGGCAATAATGAGTATAGATTAAGCCAGTTATGTTTTTTGGTGAACCAATTAACCGACCAACACATGGCGTTTTCGTTAACCTTACCCAATAAACACATTGCTAAAGGCCAAGGGATCAATCATCAAAAAGCCTGCCTACAAGCATTAGCGGAGTTTTAATTATGAATACACCGCTTATAAATACCGTTTTATCACTGCTGTTTATTGTTACCAGTGGCTTTTTGTTTACTGAAGTACCTACTCCATTCTTAGCCATATTGGGGGGCCTAAGCTTTTTAAACCTGTTTTTAGGTAAGTTTTATAAAAAACTAAATGGGTTGGTGGCGAATATTTTGGCTGCGGTTTGCTTAGTTGCCTTATTTGTTCTGGTTGGCGTGAGCGATACGGTCAAGTTATTTGTATCCATGATGCTACTTGCTAGCAGTTTTAAATTGCTACAAGCGAAAACCGTTAAACAGTATCAAACTGTGTGTTTACTGGTGTTTTTTAACCTTTCAACCGTGTATTTGTTTCACCAAGGGCTATTTGAAACCTTGGTAGTCAGTGTACTTTATATTGTTAACTTCGCGGTACTTGGCTATTTAACTAGCCCGCAAAGCTTTAAGGCCGCTAACAAACAAAGTTTTAAAACCATACTACTAGCCTTACCCATAGCGGCATTTTTGATTTTATTTTTACCTAAAATTCCAGCGTTTTGGCAGCTACCGGGGCCAAAGCTTGCTAAAACGGGTTTATCAGAGCAAGTTAACCCCTTTTCTATTGCGAAATTAGCGGAATCTGATGACTTAGTTTTTCGGGTAGAACAACAGCCAGGGCAAACCTTACAAGCCCCCTATTACTGGCGCAGCCTTATTCATGATGAGTTTAATGGTAGTGAATGGCTAATATCGGACATTTTGAAGTCTCAACAATTTAACCCAATTCGCCGTACAATTACTCAAAGTAATAGCGTTAATTATCAGGTTATTGCAGAGCCCTCATCTTCTAATTGGCTTTTTGCACTTGGCTTTGCTCAAAGTGCTAATTCTGATGTGCACTCAACCTACAATGGTTTGTTAAAGCGCAAAGGTAACTTAAACAAAAACATTAAATACGCGGTAACTAGTAGCCAAGCCTCGCTGAGCCTAAATAACTTTGAAAAACGCTTATATACCCGCTTACCGAAAACAACTAATCCGCAAACGACGGCACTGGCAAACGAGCTGGCTGCTGAGCATGAAAATGCGCAAGCTTACTTTAACGCGCTACTAGATTACTTTAATCAGCAGCAGTTTGCTTACACATTAACGCCTACACCCATGTATGGTGATAATACGCTAGACCAGTTTGTGTTTGATACCAAACGTGGCTTTTGTGGTCACTATGCCAGCACCGCTGCATTTATGTTTCGTGTTGCCGGCTACCCTGCCCGTGTTGTGTCTGGTTATTTAGGCGGTGAACAAACAAAAGCTGCTACGCTTAACATATATCAATACGATGCCCATGCTTGGGTTGAGGTGTTCTTTGATGAAAAATGGCATATTTTTGATGCTACCGCTGTTGTTGCCCCGGAGCGTTTAAACGGTTCGTTATCACAACTGGGTGATTTAAACGAAAGCTTTAACGACAATCTTAACTTTGGTCTAAAGCGCTGGAGCCATTTTAAAGCAATAAACTGGCTTAGAATTCATCTTGAAGAACTCGACTATAAATGGACTAACTGGGTGCTTACGTTTGATCAAGAATCACAACAAAGTCTATTTGATTCACTGTTTGGTAATAAGTCAGCATGGCTAACACCTTTAATTGTGTTAGGTACATTATTACTAAGCTTTACTGGCTATTTCTTATATAACAAACGCCCTATTCGAAGTAGAGAGCCGCTGGTTGATGACATCACTAAGCTTTACCTGTGGGCAAAAAAGCAAGGCATTGAGCCTGTTGATACCAACACGCCACTGCAAAATATTGCTTTAATTAAACAGCAAAAGCCTAGATCAGAGGCATATTTAAGTGAGTTTGAGCAAATAATCATCGAAGTACGTTATCAACAGCAATCATATAACCAAAATCACAAAAACCGCGTACGAGTTCTGTTAAACTCTCTCAAAACAGCCAAATAGAGAACAATATGAATGCAGTAATTGTCGGCGTTATTTTGATGCTGATCCTGACTCTTTGTCGAATTAATGTCATTGTGGCGATGACGGTAAGCGCAATTGTAGCGGGTTTGACCGCAGGCCTTGGTTTATCACAAACCGTTAATGCATTTAATGATGGCTTATCGGGCGGCGCTGAAATAGCACTGAGCTATGCGATGTTAGGTGCATTTGCGGTGGCTATTTCTAAGTCAGGTTTAACACGTATTTTAGCGTCTAAGTTACTAAAGCAAGTAAACGAGAATAGCCATAAAGGCGAAACGACACTTAGTTATCTTATATTGAGTATTATTTTGCTGTGTGCGATCTCGTCGCAAAATTTGATACCCGTACATATAGCTTTTATCCCAATTCTAATTCCGCCTCTACTTGTGGTGTTTAACAAGTTACGCCTTGATAGACGTGCCATTGCGTGTATCTTAACCTTCGGCTTGGCCACCTCTTACATGGTGCTACCTTATGGTTTTGGTGGTATTTACTTATACTCGATACTACACAAGAACCTCACTGAAAATGGCCTAGAGATTGTTAATACTCAAGTACCGATAGCAATGATCATTCCAGCAATTGGGATGTTATTTGGTTTATTGGTTGCGGTGTTTATATCTTATCGAAAACGCCGAAGTTATGAGTCTCACAGCCTAACAGAGCAACAGCAAGAGGTTGTCATTGAGCAGCCTAAGAAGGTGTTAGCAGTGGGAATTACCGCCGTACTTTGTTCATTAGTGGCACAAAATATTAGCGGCTCTATGATCCTAGGTGGTCTTGTTGGGGTAGCTATATTTACCTTATTTGGTGTTGTAAAACTTGAGCAAAACGGCGATGTATTTAGCAAAGGTATTGCTATGATGGCGATGATTGGCTTTATTATGATTTCGGCGCAAGGCTTTGCTTCGGTGATGAAAGCAACCGGTGATGTTGCTTCATTAGTTAGCTCTGCTGCAGGAATGATTGAGGGTAACAAGCCCCTTGCCGCAGCATTAATTTTACTCGTTGGCTTATTGATCACCATGGGCATTGGTAGCTCGTTTTCGACGGTGCCAATTATAGCCACCCTGTTTGTACCACTTTGTATGGAATTAAACTTTTCTGTTATGGCTACTGCAGCACTGGTTGGTACTGCTGGAGCGCTAGGTGATGCAGGCTCCCCTGCCTCTGACTCAACACTTGGCCCAACATCTGGCCTAAATGCAGATGGTCAACACGACCATATTTGGGATTCAGTGGTGCCTACTTTCATCCATTTTAATATTCCGCTACTTGTTGCTGGTTGGGTTGCGGCAATGGTTTTGTAAAGTCGTGTTTTTTATTGGTTCAAGGGTTTGCTCATGCTTATTTGATTGCTGGTAATAAACTACATGCATTTAGAATGCATCGCATTCCCTATGATAACTTATAAGTTTCATATTTTGTTCCTTGCTGAGATATACTTAAAACAAATAGAGTATGATGTGTTCTTTATGTGTATTAAATTAAGCACCCGAAGGTACTTAATTTATTTAAAACTTTCAGACAGTTTTATTCAAAACCGTTGATCATTTTATCGCATACAACTGGCGTTGGTCTGTGGTTATCATCAACAGCAACAAACGTAAAGCTACCAGAAATAGCTAAGTGTTTATCGTCTTTGTGCATTGTTTCTAAGAAGATTTCAACATCTACTTTAAGGCTAGTGTTACCTACGTGTACAACTTTAGAAATAAGCTCTGCAAATGTACCAGCCGGAATGGCTTCTTTAAAATCTACACGGTCAGACGAAATCGTTACAAGTGGCTTACGGCAAAAACGTGTAGCAGCAATAAATGCTACTTCATCCATCCATGCCAACGCGTCACCGCCAAACAAAGTATTGTGGTGGTTTGTACGGCCAGGAAAAACTGTTTTTGTTACCGACGTTGTTGAGTCAGCAATACGCTTTGCAATAATAGCGTCACGATCGATTTGTTGTGTCATAGTCTCTACTTTTTATTAGCTAATGTGTCTTGCATCATTAGCGCAGGGTCAAGGCGTTCATTTTTCCAATTAAAACGCCAGTCTAAATGAGGGCCAGTTACGCGACCGGTCGCACCGATCTCGGCAATTTTATCGCCACGCTTAATTTCGTCCCCTACTTTTACATCTAATTTGCTTAAATGAATGTAAGTAGAAGTAACACCATGGCCATGGTCAAGAATCAAGGTACCACCAGAGTAATATAAGTCAGCATCAGCAAAAACAACTGTGCCGCTCACTGGCGCATACACTGGGCTACCCGTTTTATTGGCAATGTCTAAACCAAAGTGCGGGCGGCGAGGCTCACCATTAAAGTAACGCTGGCTACCATAAACACCTGAAATGCGCCCAGTTGCGGGTTTATAAACAGGGTCTAAAAAGTATCGTAAGTCAGAATTAACTTGCCTAGCTTTACGTACTGCTACAGCTTCACGGCTAATACGCTCAGATACTTCTTTAGGTGGCGAAACATATTTTTTTGCAACACCGGTGATTTTATCAATTTTGTAATCACGCTTAGTGATCACAATTGCTTGTTCGTGGCTTACACCAGTACTATCAACCCAAGAAAGGCTATGATTTGTCTTAGCATCACGGCCAAAGCCAAACACAAACTCACCATTTGTTGAAAGCTTAAGTGGCTCACCATTGAAGCTTACACTTTTAGCGCCTTCAATTTGGCCTGTTACTAAACCGCCTTGAGTTAAATGTCCTTTTAATTCAACAGCACTTGCAGTTAAAGAAAACAACCCTGCAAATGCTGCTATTAATAATCCTTTACGCATAACTGATTGACCCCTTGCCAACCCCTTCGTAAGCTGTAATTTTAACTTCTGAATCAGGGTATTGGTTTTTAACTTGTGAACTTAAGTAGTCTGCAATGCACTCAACCGTAGTATCGCAAGGTAATATGTCGCAGCGTGATTTGTCTATCGCCATTTCAAAATAGCCCTGCTGTGATGTGTAAGCAAAGCACACATCGTTTTCTTGTGCAGTTACATGCTTGAGGTCTGATTTATTGATTTCATCTTCAGCTGTTGCTAGATAAATGTCTTCCCATTTATCTGCCCACTCTTTTTGTAAGCGAGGCATAGCCATACCATCTAGGCTAATACCAATTTGTGAGCGATGACCATGAATAATACGCTGACAATTACCATCGTGCTTTTTAAGACCATGGCTGTAATGATAATAAAAACTTTGGCTATGCTCTGGGTATAAATTAATTTCAATCTTTTCGATGTTGCTAGGGAGCTCAGGCATAATAGTATTAATTAAAAACTCGGTTACCGATTTTTCATCAATAACATCAGCATCGATTAGGCAATATGCTTGGTTAGGAGCGCTCATAGCTAAGTGATAATTATCACCAAAGTGACAATCTAGCACGCTGTGATCAGCATGCTGTGTTAGTGAACCGTTTAGAGTGGCTGGCACAGCAAGTTTATGGTCGATACAGTTATCAATAATGCCCTTGATTTGCTTTTTAACTAAGCCAAAATCAAGTACCATCGACTCATCATTTAATTGACCGTGCAGAGTTAAATCCACAATCCAGCTCTCGCCAACTGCGCCGCGTTTATTACACAAGTAAGAAAAATCAATCACTGTCAGTGAGTTTACAAAAAGGATCATAAATTTCCTTTAGACTGGTTAAAGAATCACAGCAATTATAATGATTTTTACTTCACAATGCGCGGTTTTATCTCCCTTTATCAGCGACAGTTTAATTAAATGGTCATAAAACAAGCTAAAAATAGCAAATAATTAACTGCTCCGAGTTGTTTAGCGTACAAGTGTACGCTAAAGTACGGGGCAATTTCTAAGCGATGAATGAGAGTTATGGAACCTAAAAACAGCTATACAAAAGAAGAATTGGTCCTTTGCGGTCAAGGTGAAATGTTCGGTGAAGGCAACTGTCGTTTACCAAGTGACAACATGCTAATGATGGACCGCATTATCTCTATCACTGCTGATGGTGGTGAGCACGGTAAAGGTCAAATCGTTGCAGAACTAGATATCAATCCTGATCTTTGGTTCTTTGACTGTCACTTTAAAGGTGACCCAGTAATGCCTGGTTGTCTTGGTCTTGATGCTATGTGGCAATTAGTTGGTTTCTTCCTTGGTTGGTCTGGTGGTCCAGGTCTTGGTCGTGCACTTGGTGTAGGTGAAGTTAAATTCACAGGTCAAATCTTGCCAACAGCTAAAAAAGTAACTTACCGTTTAGACATGAAGCGTGTTATTAAACGTAAATTATTCATGGGTATGGCTGATGGTACTGTAGAAGTAGATGGCCGCGTAATCTATGAAGCAAAAGATCTTAAAGTAGGTCTTTTCCAAGATACATCTGCGTTTTAATCTTTAATTTATGATACAAAATAGCAGATACAAAAAAGCCCCATTTCGGGGCTTTTTTGCGTAAATAAGGTGCCTATATTAAGTTTTAAACATGTTTCGGTTTTCAATGGCTTCTCGCCAGCCACCTAACCACTCAGATTTAGGGTCGATTTGTTGATAAGGGCATTGTTCTTTGGAACGGCCTGCCAAGCCTGCTTTATAACCTTGAGAATGAGCTCTTTCTAAACGATCTCTTTTCTGTCTCTTCATAGGTAATATCCTCACCTTTTATATTTATAGATATGTAGCGAAATTGACATCTACATTTAATGAATAGTTAATAAAACTGTTAAATTCAAATAGCAAAAAGCAATTAAATAAATTGACAATAAGTAACGTGCTGATGCTCAAATGAATTAACATTTTAAATGACTAAGTGGTCGTACCTCTTCAACTAAAACCATCTATTAATACACTTAAATTCAGCTAAAAACGATACAGCTCTTTTAGCTTCAAACGATACAGCTCTTTTAGCTTCAATATTTGTGACCAAGCCAATTTCGGCAAAGTTCCCAATTAAATTGTAATCATGACAAATTTATGATGATTACAATTTAGTCAATTTAATGCTTGCATATTAAAAACCGATCGGTCTAATATAGTCGGTATGGAAACAAATAACTCTGTGCCAAGCCGTCGTGGCAGGCCACCAAAAATAGCGCGTTCAAATGCAGATACCCGTGCCCTTTTAATTAATACGGGGCTAGCTGTATTAACCGAAAAAGGCTTTAGCGCAACCGGCATTGATTTAATATTAAAATCAGCTCAGGTACCTAAGGGCTCTTTTTATCATTACTTCAAAAGTAAAAATGATTTTGGCTTAGCACTCATTGATGCTTACGACAGCTATTTTCAGGCAAAGTTAAAACGCCACCTAAACAACGATGCAACAACCCCTCTTGAGAGGATTGTGCTATTTGCCAATGACGCCAAACAAGGTATGGCAAAGTTTGAGTTTAAGCGCGGCTGCTTAATAGGTAATTTAAACCAAGAAATCAGTCACCTTGATGAGCCTATGATTGACCGCATAAAACTGGCTTACGCCAACTGGCAAGCTTTAATCGAGCAATGCTTAGTTGATGCAAAGCAGCAAAAGCAAATTCCTCAATCATCAGATTGTAAAATGCTTGCTGAGTTCTTCTGGATTGGCTGGGAAGGCGCAGTGATGCGCTCTAAACTTGATAAATCAAGTGAACCGCTTACCCTTTATACAGCACAATTTTTACGCTTAATTTTATAAAGCCGTTTAAGTACGGTTTTATTTCAACCAATAAAAGACGATCGGTCTAAAAGGAGTCACCATGACAACATCAGTAAAATCGGTAGTTATCAACAAAGATGATCAAGGCTACCTTGCCGAATACACAGACTTTCCTGTAGAAAGCATCCACCAGCGAGATGTAAATATTGATGTTGACTACAGTACATTGAATTACAAAGATGCCCTAGCCATTACAGGTAAAGGACCTGTTGTAAGAACATTTCCTATGATCCCCGGGATAGACCTTGCAGGCACAGTAACAGAGTCTAAAAGCGATGAATTTAAAGTAGGTGATAAAGTTCTGTTAAATGGCTTTGGTGTTGGGGAAAAATACCTAGGTGGTTTGAGTTCAAAAGCATCTATGAACGCTGATTGGCTTATCCCCCTCCCCGCAAATTTAACACCAAAACAAGCAATGCAAATTGGTACTGCTGGGTATACGGCAATGCTCAGTATTATAGCCTTAGAAAAGCAAGGTATCACACCACAAAGCGGCGAAATTCTTGTTACCGGTGCTAATGGCGGCGTGGGTAGTTTTGCTATCTATTTCCTAAATAAACTTGGCTTTGATGTTGTTGCCACAACAGGCCGCATGAACGAAGCAGAGCACCTTGAAAAATTAGGGGCGAAACGTGTTTTATCTCGCGAAGAATTCTCAGCACCTGGAAAACCACTGGCAAAAGAGCAATTCGCAGGTGCAATTGATTCTGTGGGTAGCCATACCCTTGCAAATGTGTGTGCATCAATTAAATACGGTGGTGTTGTAACGGCCTGTGGATTAGCACAAGGTATGGACTTTCCGGCAACGGTAGCGCCGTTTATCCTTCGTGGCATTAGTCTAATGGGTATAGATAGTGTAATGCGCCCTAAAGCTGACAGAATTGAAGCATGGCAACGTTTAAGTGAGTTAGTTGAGGCTCAGTACCTAGATACTATTTCGCAAGAAATTCCGCTTTCTGAGGCCATTGCAAATGCAGAAGCCTTATTAAAAGGTGAAATTCGCGGCCGTGTAGTGGTCAATTGTAAAGAATAAGCTCGAATAGAAACATTCTTAGCAAGTTAGCTATAAAACTAGGGTAAAGGCAATTATACTTACCCTAGTTTTGTAATCCCGGAAAGTCTAATGAGTAATAAAGAAATTTTCAGCAATAACCCACTGCAAGGTGTTGGTATCGAGCAAGTCGTTACAGAGCTTGTCGAGCAATATGGCTGGGAATTACTCCACGCCTATATGCGTTTGAAATGCTTTAAGAATAACCCAGATGTAAAATCTGCGGTTAAGTTTTTACGTAAAACCCAATGGGCTCAAGAAAAAGTCGAGAACTTTTATTTGTATCGTCTTAAAAACTTACCACGCCCAGACAATGTAAACTATGAATTACCGCCGCGCGATCGTGTGATCCCTGCAGATCAAAAACCAGGTGAACCATGTGAGTTAAGTTTTACTGACGCTAAACGTATTCACGCTAAAAAAGAAGCTAAACAACTTGCTCGAGCTCGTAAACAACGTTCAAGTGCGAGTAATCCTTGGGGTAATTAAGCTTTAGACTATAAGTTTTTAGCTGTAAATTGAAATGAGCCGCCTGTTAGGGCGGCTTTTTTATGTGAGTTAGCAAGTTAGCAAGTTAGCAAGTTAGCAAGTTAGCAAGTTAGCAAGTTAGCAAGTTAGCAAGTTAGCAAGTTAGCAAGTTAGCAAGTTAGCAAGTTAGCAAGTTAGCAAGTTAGCAAGTTAGCAAGTTAGGATTTGAAGGGCTATTTAAAGACGTCAATATTATTTTTATTAATTTAAGGGTAACGTGGTTATGTTAGACTGAATTAATCATCATTAATGTCATTAAAAAAGGATGTGTATGTCTAACTACAACGAATCACCTGAACAAATCGCAACTGCAACGCAAGGTTATGTAATGCAACAGACAATGTTGCGCATAAAAGATCCAAAGCCTTCTTTAGATTTCTATCAGAATGTTTTAGGCATGAAGTTACTAGGTAAATATGACTTCCCTAAAATGGAGTTTACGCTGTACTTTTTAGGTTATGAGAAAGACATGCCAAAAGGCACCGATAAAGAAAAAGCACAGTGGGTGTTTCGTCGCCCTGCTCTTATCGAGCTTACACATAACTGGGGCACAGAAAATGACGACAGCTTTGCTGGTTATCATAGTGGAAATGATGAACCAAAAGGCTTTGGTCATATAGGTATTAGCGTGCCAGACGTGTACGCAGCATGCGAGCGTTTTGCAAAATACGATGTTGAGTTTGTAAAAAAACCAGACGATGGCTCGATGAAAGGCCTAGCCTTTATAAAAGACCCTGATGGGTATTGGATAGAGATACTCTCAGCTGAAGGGATCACTGAGATTATTGAAGAGCATAAGTAAGATTACACCTTAAATAACCTGCTATTTAGCAGGTTATTTAAATTTACGCTTTTGATTTGTAGTAGTCAGTGTTTGTATGTTTTGCATTAGTAAGTGAATGTCAGGCTCAATAAGAAGCTTTTTATTAGGAATAAATAAAAAACACTGTAATTTTTTAGCGAGTTGGCAAATTGAAAAGCAAAAATTACTTATGTCTTTCTTTAAATCAACTCTAATTACAATTTCATCAATCGATTCATCATTAACAGAAATAGTAATTTCATTTGATGAACTATTACCCCACATTTTAATATCGGAAGTATTACTTTCAGTTCTTACTAAAACATTATCCAACAGCTTGTCTATTTGCACATTTGGTTGGTGTTGTTTCCACACGCAGGCAGTATCGAAATAACCATCGGCATTGTAGAGTGCCTCAACTGAATAATTTTTATCTTCTACCCATTGTGCAGGTATTAGAACTATTGTTCTTTGCCAAATAGCCATCGTTTTTTAAATACTCTTATAATTAAAGAAAGTGCCAAGTAACATCATAACAAGGGCCATTTAAATCATATTGCAGTTCTTGATCATTCCGGGTAAAGGTCGCTAGAGCTTTAAATTTAAAGTTTGACGTATCTTTTCTGTTAATTGATAAAGCTTGCTCTATTTCATCCCCAGGGTGAGAGCATACTTTGTTAACAAGTATTAACCAAAGATAAGCTCAGCCCTGAATTCATCGTCAAAACTAGCCCTAACACACTTACTGCGTATCGAGTCTTTACGGCCTTTGTGCTGTTTTACC